>NZ_DATNJW010000073.1:0-13349 GCF_035603715.1 Mycobacterium sp.
GTGATCAGCGTTGCCCCGGCCACCAGGGCGGAAAGTACACCGCTACCGAAGCCGCCCACCCAGAAGAACGGCATCGGTAGATACAGCCTGGTTTCGGAAGCGATGCAACGGCTTGCCAATCCGGATCGAACGGCGCCCAGCGCGCCGCCGTGTGAGTGGACCACGCCCTTGGGCGCGCCGCTGCTACCGGAGGTGAACATGATGACCATCGGGTCACTCGGTGTCACCGTGGCCGCGAGCGCGTCGACGATAGAGCGGTTCGATTCAGCGGCGGATACATCCGGCAACCGATCGGCGGCCCAAACCTGGCGAAGCGCAGGAAGGTCGGGGTGTTGCAGCGTTGCGGACAGATCGGGCACGCCGAGAGTCGACCGAAGGTCGTTGAGGTAGTGGTGACCGCGGAATTCCTCGACGCTGATCAGGACCTGCACGGAAGCGGTCCGCAGTTGTGCGATTAATTCCGGGGCGGCCAACAGCGTGCTCAATGGGACTAGCAACGCACCGATGCGGGTGAGGGCAATCGCGATCTGCACCCAGCGGACGCCGTTGGGCATGATCAGTCCCACCCGGGTGCCTTTGACAATACCGGCGTCGATGAACGCCGCGGCCAAATCGTGTGTGGTGAGCTCGAGTTCGCGGTAGCTGAGCCGACGGTCAAGGTCGATCACCATCGGCTTGGCCTCGTCATGCGCCGAGTGAAAGCGGACTAGCTCGTCGACGGTGTCAGCCATCGAACAACCTTTTCAATTGCTGCACATCAGCTTTCCCGCTGGCCAACAGTGGAACATCGGCGGCGGGGATCGCGACGAATCGGCGGGGAATTTTGTACGCCGACAGTTCTGCGGCGAGTTGGCGACGAAGGCCGGCTTCGTCGAAGGCGCCGCTGTTGTCCAGGGTGACGACCGCGGCGACCACCTGACCGCGGTCAGGATCCGGGATTCCGAAGACATGGGCCACGCCGCCGGTGACCTTGGCGATTGCCTGCTCGACTTCGGCCGGGGAGACGTTGGCGCCGGCCGTTTTGATCATCGAACCGCGGCGGCCGATGTAGTAGACGAACCCGTCGTTATCGGTGGCGGCCAGATCACCGGTGCGGAACCAGCCGTCTGCGTCGAAACATTCTTCCCGGCTACGCTTGTAATACCCCTGCATCAGACACGGTCCCCGGATATAGAGCTCGCCGAGCGCCCCATCCTGGACCGGCATGGCGGACTCGGGATCGACGATCTTGGTTTCCACGCCCGGTGCCGGCTTGCCGAACGACCCGCGTCGCTGCTCGGGCTGGTCGGTCTCGTCAGCGTCGATCAGCGCCACGCTGCCCGCCTCGGTAAGACCGAGCATGTTGTGCCGCAGTTCAGGATCGGCCGGTCGTACCTCGGGAGCCATGATCGGGTACAGGTTCCCGCGTCGCATCGACGAAAGGTCGCGTCTGGCGAAAGTCGGGTGCCGCGCCAGGTGTGCGACTCCGGCGGCGAATCCGTTTGTGATAGTCGGCTTTTCGGCCTCAAGCAGATCCAGCGTCTGGCCGGCATCTTCGGCGTTGGAGCATATCAGCGTCGATCCGGCGAGCAACGTGGCAAGCAATGCAAACCCGAGTCCTCCGATCCAGAAGAACGGCGAGTTGCAGAACAGCCGGTCGGCGGGAGTCAACCCTCGGATCGCATTGAGGTTTCGCTGGTGGTTCAGTTGCGCGGCGTGGGTATGCACCACCCCCTTAGGGGCGGTGGTCGTGCCCGAGGTGTAGACGATCGTAAGTGGGTCCGAGCTGTCGACATCGTCTTGCATCGCGGTCAGAAGCCGCTCATCGACCGTCTCGGCCAGCCGATGAAGGCGAGCGAGGTCAAAGATCACGTGTCGCAATTGCGGTGCGGCGACATGGAGGAGCCGGTCGTCGCAGTCGAGATGCGAGCCCGGTAATACCTCGGTCAGCTGCTGCACGTAGTCGTGTGAGCGGAAAGACGGGGCGGCAAGCAGGATTTCGGTGTCGCTGTGGATGAGCTGCTCTCGTAGCTCGCGCGCGGGGGCGAACGTGGAGAACGGCACGACCACGGCGCCGATCCGAGCCGCAGCCAGCATTCCGACGACGAATGCGACGCCGTTCGGGTAGAGCAATCCGACGTGACTGCCCTTACCTGCACCCAGACCGATGAGCCCACGAGCAAGTCGCGCCGAAAGCCGGTCGGCATCGGCATAGCTGATGTGTTCGGAATCGCAGATCAGCAGGAGGTGATCGCCCCTGCTGCGGGCCTGTGCGCGTAGTACGTCTCCGACGGTTATCGATTCACTCGACATGATCAGCCTGCGCCGCGGACAGCGCGTCGCGAAAGTGGCGCCGGACCGCGCCCAAATCGGGCTTGCCGGAGGGCGTCCTCGGGAGATCGGCGACGATGGCGATGTTGGTGGGAATTTCGTAACGGGCCAGTCGGGATTGCAGGAAGTCGATGAGTTCGGCCGCGTTCGCCGATCCGGGCGCTCGAAGTTCAACCATGGCCACGGGGGTTTCCCCGAGGCGTTCATCGCTGTGTGCCACGACGGCGGCGCCCGCCACAGCGGGGTGGGTTTCCAGGGCGCTGCGCACGTCGTCGGGCATGATTTTGAAGCCGCCGCGAATGATGGCCTGGTCGGCGCGACCGGTGATCCACAGAAACCCATCGGCGTCGATGCGTGCCATGTCGGTGGTGCGCATCCAGTCCGCGGAAAGCCCGAGCTGCGCGGGTTTCACTTCCAGCAGGCCGATCTGATTGGGGCCCAGTGGTTTGCCGTCGTCGCTGACCACCCGCAGTTGAGCGCCGGTGTTGGCGCGCCCCACGCTGCCGCGTTTGGCCTGCCAGTACTTCTGGTGGTCGGTCAACGTCCAGCCGGCGACTCCGCCGCCGAATTCTGTTGCGGCATAGGAAGTCAGCACCGGGATCCCGTATTTCTCCGTGAACGCGTCGGCGTCCTCTGGCGATAGCGGCGCGGTCCCAGACGTCACGGCGCGGATACTCGCCAAATCCTCACGAGGCACGTCGGAATGCAGCACCATCCGTAGCGCGGTCGGCACCAGCGACACCGTGCGAGGTCGATGCGCGCGCACCGCTTCCGCCCACCGATTGAGCTCGAATCGTTCGAGCAACACAAAGGGGCGCGGCTCGGCAACACATTGCAAGACTCGGAAGACCCCGCCGATATGCACCAGCGGCGAGTTCACGATCGCCACACCCCGACGCAACTCGGTTGGGGCCGTCGGCTGCCCGGCGTCCGGGCCCATCACGCTGTGCGCGAGCATGTCATAAGTGAGGTCTACCCGTTTGGGCGGTCCGGTTGTCCCGCTGGTCAACATCCGCACCGCAACGTCGGGCTTCGCGTCGTAGGTGTGGATCTGGCTAGCTGCCACTACTTTCGGCCTGCCGCCGATAGCCGAGATCGACACCATCGTCGTTGCCGGCCGCTCGCCCGCGATCGCCAGATCGTCTGGTTCGCCGATGATCACTGGGAGCGCAAGCTGATCGAGGTCTGCTTGGATGCGTTCATCGCCGCGGCCCGGGTTGATCGCCACGACGGTGCCGCCGCGGCGCAGCACGCCGAGCAACGCGGCAACGTGCGCGGGGCGATTGCGTAACAGAATTCCGACTTGTGGTCGGCCGGTGCCGGTGAGTGAACTGATCTGCTCGGCGAGGTCGCGGAGCTGTCCCCAGGACAGCCATTGGCGGTCATATTCCAGGGCGGGTGCGTCGGGTTGTAGACGCAGGACGTCGTCAATGCGCCGACTCAGCCGGTGCGACGTCATCGAATTTTCGGGTCCGATGCGCGATGGTTGCCGCGCTTCGCGAGCTCGGCTGTGCCAATGGGATTCCCCAGCCGGGTGTAGATCAGCCCCTGGTCCAGTGCGGCCCGGTAGGGCTTGTCCAACGATTCCCAGATTGCCTTGACGGTGCCCTGGGTCGCCGACGGCGGGTTGGCCGCAATAGTCGCGGCGATCTCGTGTGCGCGTATCCAAAGGTCGTCCGGGGAGACCACTTCAGATACCAGACCGATGCGCAGAGCCGTGTCGGCGCTGACCCGTTCGTCGTTGCCCATCAGGGCGATTCGCAACGTCTCACCCAGTCCGATGCGGCGCATCAGCCCGACCGGCTCCAATGCGCACACCAATCCGGCCGACACGTGCGAGTCGAAGAATGTGGCGTCGGTCGAGCAGATGACCACATCGGACTCGTTGACGAAATAGAACGCGCCGGCTGTGCACATACCCTGCACCGCGCACACCACCGGCTTCCACATCTTCTGCCACTTGGGGCTCAGCGCCTCACCGGGATCTTCGTGGTTCCAGATGTTTTCCGGTTGACCATAGGACGTCTTGATGTCGAGGCCCGCGCTGAACGCTCGGTTACCGGCGGCCCGCAACACCACGGCGTTGACGGAGTCGTCCGCTTTGACGATCCGCCACGCCGTGGCCATTTCCTCGCACATGGTTCGGTTGAACGCATTGAGCTGGTCGGGCCGGTTCAGCGTGATGGTGGCGACCCGGTCGCCAGTATCGACGTCGAGTTCGATGGTCTCGAAGCTCATCGGCACTGCCACTCCGGTGGCCTTTTCTCGACGAACGCCCGGGGCCCCTCCAACGAATCCTCGGTGTGCAGATTGCGTTCACGGAAAGACTCGGCCAGCATTTCGGCTTCGTGTAGCGGCAAGTCCAGGCCCTTGAGGATAGCCAGTCGAGTGCCCCGAACGGCAAGCGGCGCATTCAAGTTGACGATATCGGCGATCTCATGAGCGCGTTCCAGCAGCCGATCGTGTTCGACGATCTCGCTGATCATCCCGAGCTCGTATGCCCGCTGCGCACCCATCCGTTCATGCTTGCCGACCAGAGCCATCCGCAGCGCTGTTGAGCGGGGGAGCACGCGGGCCACCCGGACCAACTCGCGCGCGGCAACCAGACCGATGCTGACGTGCGGGTCGAAGAACGTCGCCTTGTCGGAGGCGATCACGATATCGCCGGTGGTGACCCAGTCGAGCCCGGCGCCGCAACACAATCCGTTGATCGCAGCGAGCACCGGTTTGGCCATCGTGCGAAACGGCGGTGTACCTTCTTGCGGCGCTTCCCACTGTTCATAGGTGGACAGATACGGGCGCTCGTTGATCACCTTGCCGTCGCCGGGAATAGCCTTGACGTCCGCGCCGGTACAGAATGCCCGGCCAGTGCCGGTGACGATGAGAATCCAAACGTTCCCGTCGTTTTCGGCTTCGTTGTATGCGTGACGCAGCTCGGTGACCATATGGGGGCTCAGCGCATTCAGAGCGTCCGGCCGGTTCAGGGTGATGGTTGCCTTATGCCCGTCCACCTCGTACTTGATGGTGTCGTAGGACGGTGCCGAGCTAGTTGACATCAACGTTCCTCGTTGCCTGGTGGGGATGGATATCGATGCCGATGGTCATCGTCCGTTGAACTTCGGTGACCGTCGCTCGCGGAATGCCGCGAGGCCCTCTTTGAAATCGCCGGTTCTGCAAGAAAGTTCGAGACCGAACAATTCCTGTGTCATCGACTGGCTCAACGTTGCGTGCTGGCCGTAGTTGATGGCCTGCTTCGCCAGTCCCAGCGCCACCGTCGGCCCAGCAGCCAACCGGGCCAGCAAGTCTTCGCTGACACGGTCCAGATCAGCTGGAGACACAGCCTCGTGGATCAACCCCCAGTCCGCGGCATCACTCGCGCTGACTTTGTCGCCGAGCAACAGCATTTGCTTGGCACGGGTCAGCCCGATCAATCGAGGAAGGAGCCACGTTGCGCCCGAGTCAGGACTGAATCCCCGCGTCGCGAAAGGCTCCCAAAACACTGCGTCGTCGGCCGCCACAGTGAAGTCGGCGGCTAGTGCCAGATTGCAGCCGAGACCGACGGCGAATCCGCGGACAGTGCAGACGACCGGCAACTGGATCTCGTGGATCAGTTCGATCACCCGGTGCGCGGCGTGGGGTATGCGCCGAAGGATGTCGCCCGCGCGGGGCCGCTGGCCGCTGCCGCTGTTGGTGGCAACCCAGTCGGCGCCAGAGCAGAAGTCTTCGCCCGCGCCGCAAATGTGGATGGCCCGCAATGAGTCATCGGTGGTGGCCTCGGTCAGCCTCCCGACAAACTCATCGATCATCTTACGGTTCAACGAGTTACGCCGAGAAGGCCGATCGAGTGTGAGCCGCAGGATGGCGTCGTCGCGGCTCGCGGTGAGCGAGCCGTCAGTCGCCGTCGAACTCGCGTCCTGACTCACCGCCGAATCCGCCCTTCCCTTGTCGATACGGATACCTCTACAGTAGGCAATACAATTGCTTCGCTGTATAACTTAGCAAGGAAAGCCGCGATACGGAACAGGGGCGCCGGGAAGGGGTCGCATGGGCGAACACCAGCCATCGGATACCCCTGCGCGCCCCGACTCCGACTCGGCCAGATTCGGTGAGGCGCCGCTGGGCCAGACCGTCGCGGCGGCCGGCGCAATCCGTCGGCTCAGCTCATTGCTGCTGTCGCTCGAACACGCGCACCCCACCGTCGACGCGATCATCGCCCAGATCGGGGATTGGGAAGCGGAGCTGGACGCGGCGGTTCCACCGGACAGCACACCGCGGATCGGGGACGACCACGATGGCACCCGGCGGGTCTACCTCGATCACGCGACAGACATCGGCGCCTTCAACCCGTGCTTTCCGGAATACCACTTCGATCACCTCGACGGCGAAACAGCCTCGGGGCGAGTCAGTTTCCCGGTGGTTTACGAGGGTCCGCCCGGATTGGTCCACGGCGGGTTTCTCGCGGTGTTCTTCGACTGTGTCATGCAACATCAGAACTGCGTCGCGGGACTCTCCGGCAAGACCCGGTCACTGCAGGTCACCTTCCGGCGCCCGACGCCGGTCCTGACCGCGTTGCGCTTCGACATTGCACGGTCACAGGAGGAGCGGGGCATCACGTCGACGGCCCGCGTCCTGCGCGACGATGAGGTGCTATGCGTCGGCGAAGTCACAACGCTGGCGCTGCCTCCGGACAAGCTGACCGGGCACAGGTTCGGCAAGCGCCGAGCCGGGCGGACCTGAAATGGCAATGCAACGCTTTCGCCAACCTCGGATCGCCGAACTCGTCGCCTCTCAGTTGCGCGACGACATCTTGTCCGGTCGTTTGAAGGAAGGCGACGTTCTCCCGTCGCAGGAGAGCTTGTTCGCTGAATTCGGCGTGAGCCCACCCGCGTTGCGCGAGGCGATCCACATCTTGGAGACCGATGGGCTGATTTCGGTGCGTCGTGGCAATGTCGGCGGAGCGGTCGTCCATCACCCGACCGCTGAACGTACCGCGCACATGCTCAGCATGGTTTTACAAACGAGGGCCGCCACGCCGGTGGACGTCAGCGAAGCGCTGGTGCATCTCGAACCGATCTGCGCGGGGATGTGCGCCGCGCGAGAGGACCGGATGACCGAAGTGGTGCCGTACCTTCAGGATGAAATTGAAATCCAGACAGCACAATTCGACGACGTGTCGCAGTACGTGCCGAATGCCCGGCGGTTTCACGAAACGCTGGTCTCCCGGTGCGGCAACGAGCCGATGATCCTGCTGATCGGATCGTTGGAATTGATTTGGTCGGCACACGAGTCCGCGGTATGGAACGGCCACGGCGAACCCGCGCCGATGGTGGACAAGACCAGGCGTGCGGCACTGCGCGATCACCAGCGCCTGCTCGACGCCATCACCGACGGCAATGCCGCCCGCGCAGTACGGCTGGCGCAAGACCACCTGGCCGCAGCGCGCCGAAACACGCTGGCCTTCGGCACCGGCCAAACGATCGAGGCCAAGCTGATGTCGGATCTCGAGGCGCGCCTGGATCCGCGCTCGACGTACAACGGCCGGCCACACGGCAGAAAGGGGTCGCGCAAATGACCGCCTCCGACAGCAGCGACGACCGCGTTCTCTTCGAAGTCGATTCCGAAAAGCGGATTGCCACAATAACGTTGAACAACCCCAAGCAGCGGAACTCCTACGACGCGAGCATGCGCGAGGCCGTTGCCCGGTGCTTGGACCGCGTCGCGGACGACGACGATCTGACTGTTGTGCTGCTGCGCGGAGCAGACGGCGTTTTCAGCACGGGGGCGGACATGAACAACGCCTACGGCTGGTACGGAGAGCGAAGCTCAGAACAGTCGGGGGATAGCGAAACGCGATCCGCTAAGAGCCGTCCCAGCCAGCGCCGCCGGCTCACGGTGGACCGCAAGTCGTTCAGCTTCTACCACAACCTGATGGGCTTCCCGAAGGTCACGGTTGGCGAGATCAGTGGCTACGCCCTCGGGGGAGGCTTCGAAATCGCCCTGATGACAGATATTTCCGTGATCGCTCGCAACACCAAGATCGGTATGCCGGCCACCCGGTTCCTGGGTCCGGCACTGGGCAGCCTGCACATGTTCTTCCACCGGTTGGGCCCGGTACTGGCCCGGCGTCTGCTGTTGACCGGCGACATCATCGACGCCGAGGCGGTAGAGCATCTTGGAATCTTCACCGAGACTTGCGATCCCGGGCACGTTGCGGCGCGGGCACGGTATTGGGCGGAGAAGGCTGCCAAAATGCCGGCCGACGGCGTTGTCATTGCTAAAGAGGCTTTCCGGCTGGTCGAACAGAGCCAGGCGTATCAGGGAGAAGAAGTCGCGAGTTACCTCTTCCATGCATACGGCACGAACCTGCAGTTCGCACCGGGGGAGTTCAATTTCGTCAAAACGCGCGCACAGCACGGTACCAAGGAGGCGTTCCGGCTTCGAGACGAGCACTTCAACGTGCCGGAGCCGCCCAGAAGTTCAGCACCGTAAAGGTTTTACTGCCGCGAACCCTTAGCCCGCCCGGCGGAGGGTGATTTGCGTTGCCGTGATGGCGTCGACTTGCGGCCGGGCGACTTCGGGTCCTGATCGATCAGCCGGCTGGCGTGGTCGAGGATGCAATCCAAGCCGTATTCGAAGTTGTTGTCGTCCGGCGCACCGATGTGGTGGCCCTTCGTGGTCATCTGGGCCAGCAGCGGGGTGACCTCGGGGTCGATGACCATCGCGTCTTCGATTGTGCGGCCGCCGTTTTCCGTCGCTTGGTTCTTCTCCTGGAGCCGGTGCAGCACAACCGACCCCCGGACGTGAACTGAGACCGCGGAGTAGGTGTCAAAAGCCTCTTCCGGTGACAGCCCCGCCTCGACCAGACCGCCGATAGCTTTCTCGATCTCCTGGACGCCGAGTTTTGCCGCTCTAGGACTCAGCGCTGACCTGATCAGAATCAGATCACACAGTATTGGGTTGCCCATGAAGGTTTTACGCATCGAGCGGGCGTGGTTGCGCAGCGTCTCGCGCCAGTCGGTGGCCTCGACGTACGGGGTGGCGAAGACGTATTTGCGCAACGCGCGGTCGGTCATCGCGTTGAGCAAATCGTCCTTCTTGCGGAAGTACCAGTAGATGCTCGTGACGCCGACGCCGAGGTGCTTGCCGAGAAGCGGCATACTGAGGTTGTCGATCGAGACCTGCTCTGCGAGTTCGAATGCACCGCTGATGATGTCGTCGGGATTGATGGACCCACGTTCGCGCCGCTGACGCTTTTCGGCGGTTGCTTGCTTAGCCACTGCGGCCACCTCCATCCCGTTCAACACTGCACCGGCCGTTCCGGCTTCGCGGTCCGGTGGCCTCGAATCTACCGGCAGTTGCCGGTTGATCTGCGGTAACGCAACCGTGTTGCCATCCCCGCCTGTTACTGTAATACCTATCGTAGGGTTTGTGATACGCCTGGCGGCAAGCGAAGGGTAACCGGATATTTGCCATGGATCTCGGTCTGACAAATGCGACGGCTGTCGTCGTCGGCGGCGGCCGGGGGATGGGGTTGGCGTCCGCGCGCTGCCTGGCAGACGACGGCGCTGGCATCGCGATCGTTGCTCGTTCTCGGGACGACCTCGATGCCGCGACGGCAGATCTGACCGATCGCGGAAGCCCTGACGCCGTTGGAATAGTGGCCGACATCCGGGTTGCCGATCGCGTCAATGCAGTGTTTTCGGATCTCGGTGCGCGGTGGAACGGCGAACTCAATGTGCCTATCAACGCGGTCGGCCCCGGCGTGGTGGGCGGCATCGAAGATCTGAGCGACGAGCAGTCGAGCCGGGCGTTCGACTAAGGCGTGATGGGCATGGTGCGGTGCGTGCGTTCGGCCCTCCCGCTACTCCGGAAGGCGGAGTGGGCGCGGATCGTCAACTTCTCGGCGCACTCGACGCAACGCCAAAGTGTCATTCTGCCGGCGGACACCGCGGCCAAGGCGGCGTTGCCGAGCGTCTCCAAGAACCTTTCGCTGCTGCTGGCGAAAGACGAGATTCTGGTCAACGTGGTGTCGCCGGGCAGCATCGCCTCCGAGTCGCTGGTCGGCTAGGCGACATCGGTGGGCGTCGACGGCAACGATCCTTAACGGCTGATGGACGCCATCGCCGAACACTTCGGGCATCCTGCTCATCTGCCCAGGGCGGGACTGCCGCACGAAATGGGTTCGGTGGTGGCATTTTTGGCGTCGCGGTGCAATTCGTACATGACAGGAGCGAACGTCAACGTCGATGGTGGCTCGGACTTCACCTAACGCCGTTCGGATGCCGAGGAGAGGCCTGTCCGGACGCTTGCAGAATGCAGTACCGATAGGTATACAGTATGCGTACAAGCTGCACGGGAATTGCCGCCTGAGCTCAGGGGAGGACGGTCGATGAGCACCGCTGACGACCTCGTCGCCGATCCCGGCCAGGACGAGGCAGTGATCTACGACGTCACTGCGACCGGTGTCGCCGTCATGACGCTTAACCGGCCTGACCGACTCAACACCTGGGGCGGCGACATCGCCACCGCCTTCTACGCGGGATTGGACCGCGCCGAGGAAGACCCGGCCGTGCGGGTGATCGTGCTGACTGGTCGGGGTAAGGCGTTTTGCGCCGGCGCTCAGCTGGGTTCGATGGGCAATGTCTCGCAGGCGATCGAGAAGACCGATGAGAGCAAGCTGGCGAGCTTGGTCGGGGATCGGCAGCCCCAGCATCTGACGACCCTGTGCAAACCGGTCATCGCCGCCATTAACGGGTCCTGCGTCGGCATCGGGCTCACTCAGGCGCTGATGTGCGACGTCCGATTCGCCGCTGCCGGCGCGAAGTTCGCGGCGTCCTTTGCCCGCCGCGGGCTGATCGCGGAATACGGCGTCTCGTGGATATTGCCACGGCTGACGGGCTGGGGCGTCGCGCTCGACCTGCTGTTGAGCGGACGGACATTTCTCGCCGACGAGGCGGCGCAACTCGGACTGGTCAAGGAGGTCGTGCCGCCCGAACAACTGATGACGCGGGCGATGGCCTACGCCGAGGACATCGCCCAAAACTGTTCGCCCGCATCGATGGCCGTCATCAAGCGCCAGGCCTACGGTGATGCGATGCGTGTGGTGGCCGACTCCAGCTCACGGTCCGAGGTCCTGCTGCAGCGGTCGCTGCAGCTTCCCGACGTCATCGAAGGGATCACCAGCTTCCTCGAAAAGCGCCCCCCGAGTTTTCCCGGGCTGAGCGCCTCGGCAATCGAAACCGACGAATCTTCCGGCACCGGAAAGGATGACCATGGGGACCTTGGGCTATAAGGCCATCGACGTCGACAACCATTACTACGAGCCGGTGGACGCTTTTACCCGGCATCTGGACAAGAAGTTCCGCAGGCGCGGCGTTCAGATGTTCAGTGACGGCAAGCACACCCAGGCGATCATCGGGGACCGTGTCAACCGCTTCGTCCCTAACCCGACATTCGACCCGATCATCGAGCCCGGGTGCCTGGATCTGTTGTTCCGCGGCCAGATTCCCGAAGGCGTCGACCCCGCTTCGCTGATGAAGGTCGAGCGGCTCGCGCAGCACCCCGAGTACCAGAACCGTGATGCACGTATCACAGTGATGGATACCCAGGGCATCGAAACAGTGTTCATGTTGCCGACATTCGCGTGCGGCGTGGAGGAGGCACTCAAGCATGACGTCGACGCGACGATGGCGTCGGTTCACGCTTTCAACTTGTGGCTGGATGAGGATTGGGGCTTCGACCGACCCGACCACCGGATCATCGCCGCGCCGATCATCTCGCTGGCCGACCCCGGCAGGGCTGTCGAAGAGGTGGAGTTCGTCCTGGCCCGCGGCGCCAAGCTGATACTGGTTCGACCCGCGCCGGTGCCCGGTGCGCTCAAGCCGCGGTCGTTGGGCGATCCCCTGCACGACCCGGTGTGGGCCGCGTTGGCGGAAGCCGGTGTACCGGTGGGCTTTCACCTCAGCGACAGCGGCTATCTCCAAATCGCCGGAATGTGGGGCGGCAGGTCGACGTTCGAGGGGTTCGGCGGGTCGGAGCCGTTGGAGCAGATACTCACCGACGACCGGGCTATCCACGACACAATGGCCTCGATGATCGCGCACGGTGTGTTCACCCGTCACCCGCAACTGAAGGCGGTCAGCATCGAAAACGGCTCCTACTTCGTGCACCGGCTGATCAAGCGGCTGAAGAAGGCGGCAAACAGTCACCCGCGGCTATTCCCCGAGGATCCGGTGGAGCAGCTCCGTAACAATGTCTGGATTGCGCCCTACTACGAAGACGACCTGCCCGAGTTGGCCTCGGTGATCGGCGTCGAGAAGATCCTGTTCGGATCGGACTGGCCGCACGGCGAAGGATTGGAGAATCCCGTGTCGTTTACCGAGGAGCTCGCCGGCTTCAGCGCCGAAGACATCCGAAAGGTGATGCGCGACAACGCACTGGACCTGCTTGACGTCAAAGTCGGCTCGGCGGCGTGAACGCTCGAGGCGCCGCGAAGCCATGAGCGAGTGGACCATAGGCGCGGTCCTGGACGTGATCGCCGAGGTCGTTCCGGACCGGGCGATCACCGTCTGTGGTGAGCGCCGCAGGACGTTCGCCGAGGCCGCGGACCGCACCCGGCGGCTGGCAAACTATCTCGCAGCCAACGGCTTCGGTGCTCATCGCGAACGTGCGGCCCTGCAGAATTGGGAATGCGGGCAGGATCGCGTCGCGCTGGTCATGCACAACGACCTGTACGTCGACATGGTCGTCGGTTGCCTGAAGGCACGGACCGCTCCGGTGAACGTCAACTACAACTACACGGCGCGCGAAGTTCGCGAACTGCTCGACTACGTCCGGCCCCGTGCCGTTATCTATCACAAGTCGCTCGGCGCCAAGTTCGCCGATGCGTTGTCGCCCGACAGTGCGGCCCTGCTGCTGTCGGTCGACGACGGAACCACGGCACCTGAGCTGCCCGGCGCGGTGCCCCTGGACGGCGCACTGGCGCAAGGCAACGTGGACCAGAACGTGAGTCCGTCTCCCGACGATCTGCTGATGGTCTG
>NZ_DATNJW010000074.1:0-5668 GCF_035603715.1 Mycobacterium sp.
CGATCCCGCGATCTCGTAGCGGAATCCGTCGATGAGCTCGACCGTCGCGGCCATTCCACCGCAGTAGGTGTTGGCCTCCAGGCAGAGCGTGCGCAGGCCCGCACCCTGCAGGATGGCTGCCGCCGTCAGGCCGTTGTGCCCAGCGCCGACAACGATCGCGTCAAAGTCAGTCATGGCTGGCAGAATATGTCAGTACTGACACATTGGGAAGATGTCAGCGCTGACGTATTAGGGAAATTCGAGATAGCATCTGGCGCGATGACAGAGCCGACCAACCTTCATGCGCTGCGCCGGCGATCCACGCATGCGGCGTTACGCCGGGTGGCGCTGGCGCAGTTCGCCAGCAAGGGGTTCGCCAATGTGACGGTGACCCAGCTGGCCACCGAAGCCGGCGTCACCGAGCGGACTTTCTTCCGGCACTTCCCCAGCAAGGAAGCCGTTCTGTTCCAGGATTACGACACCCACCTGGAATGGCTGGCTGAGGCGTTGGCGCAACGACCCGCCTCGGAGTCGCTCTTCGATGCCGTGTTAGCCAGCGTGGCCAGTTTTCCGCACGACGTGGAGGTGGTTCGCCAAGCCGCGCTGGCCCGTTCGACGTTGATATCCGCCGAGCGCATCGCCGCGCATCTGCGCGTCGTACAGTCGTCCTTCGCCGAGGTGCTGACGGACTTCGTCAAGACCCGCTTCGCGGGAGTTCCCAACCTCGACCTCATCGCCGAGGTTGCGGGAGCCACGCTGGCCGCGGCTCTTGTGGTGGCGGTCCAGGAATGGGGCGACGACGGGTGTACCGGCGACCTGGGCGAACTCGTTGCTACGAGTGTCGATTTGGTGCGTTCTGGATTTGCGCCGCTGACCTAACCGCTCAGCCTGACAACCGGCAGCCAGCCGGCGATCTCGCCGGCCCGCGATCCGGACAGGCGAAGCGCCCCGGAGGCGGCGGCGTCCTCCACCCTGAGCAGCCCGGTGGCCAGCAGCAGCCAGGTGCGCGGATCGGTCTCGACGACGTTGGGCGGCGTGCCGCGGGTATGCCTCAGCCCGGAAATGCACTGCACCGCAACGAACGGCGGAATCCGGACCTCGACGCTGGCGCCGGGCGCTTCGGCGGCCAGCGTGCGTGCGGTGAGCCGGACCGCGGCCGCCAGCTCCGCCCGACCCGGCGACGGTTGGGCATCATCGCGCAGCCAGCCCTCGACGGCGTGGACGGCGTCGCGGGTCTTGGCCGGATCGGCGTTCTGACGGGCGGCCATGGCTCAGCTCTTCAGCGCGGCACGGATGCGCGCGGTGTCGGCCGCGGTCCAGCCATCCGGTGGCGCTACTGCGGCCCAACCGTCGAGGATGTCGTTGCTGTAGTTGTGTCCGTGCCCGCCAGGCACCCCCTCGGCGTTGGTCAGGTCAGCGCTGACCTGCCAAAACGTCACCACCGGGCTCCATTGCATGGCCGCACTGCGATCGCGGCCGCGCGGCTCGACGAGCCAACCGGGCCGACTGAACAACAGGTCGGGCGACCACCAGACCACCGGGTCGGACGGGTGCTGCAGAAACAGCACCCGGGTGCCCGCCCACGGCGGTCCCCCGACACGGTCGACGTCGACGGGGTCGATGGCTTCGGAGAACCGCACGGTTCGGCCGCTGTCGTAGCGCGGCTGCACTTCGGTGGAGCCCGGGTCGCGCCGCACAAGCAGCGCGTGCCACAGCGAGCTCTCCTGCGGCGGCCCAACCCAGAGCACCGCGTTGAAGCCCATCCGGCCAATGTCGGGCAGCCACCCGAATGCGGCCTGGCCAGCCAGGGAACCCAGGCTCTCGCCGTAGAGCACCAGCTTCGGCCGGTGGTCGGACGGCAGTTTCGCCCAGCGGTCGTGGACGGCGTTGATCAACATCCGGCCAGAGTCCATCGACTTCTGCCGGTCGGCCAGAAACGAAATCCAGCTCGGCAGGTAGGAGTACTGCAGACCGACGATCGCGGTGTCGCCGTCGTACATCATCTCCAGCGAGCTCGCGGCCACCGGGTCGATCCAGCCGGTGCCGGTGGTCGGCGCGATCACCAGAACCTTGCGGCTGAATGCCCCCGTGCGCTCGAGCTCATCGACGATGACGTCCAACCGGCCTTGGTCATCAGGGGCGGTGTGCAGCCCGGCGTACACCCGGATCGGCTCCTTGGCCGGCCTGCCGTTGAGCTTGCTCAGTTCGGCCGCGTGCGGGCCGGTGCCGACAAACGTGCGGCCCTGGTATCCCAAGGTGTTCCACGGCGCCAATGATGTTGGGCTACCTGATTTTTCCGCCAGCCGTGGTTGTGATACACCCGCGGGGGTGGCGCTGTCCCGTGGCTGGAAGATCGCGTTGGCGCCGGCGAAGAAGCCGCGCACCAGCACACCGTCGAACAACGTGATCAGCAGCGCCACAACGATTGCCGTGCCGATGAACAGCGCCACCTCGTCGTGCACATGCCAACGCCGGATCAGCATCCGGGCGAGCAGCCTGACGGCGTCGATGAGCACCCGGAACGCCGACACCATCAGCGCGCAGACAACCGCGGCGACGATCAACGTGCGTAGGTAACCCGGGTTCGTCGGCCCCTCGATGCCCATCAGCGCGGACAATTGCCGCTGCCAGGCCGCGGCCGGAATCAGCATCAGCACGCAGGCCGTCGGTGCGATCACCACGACCGCCGCCTTCATCCAGAACAGCACCCGCGCCGGAGGCGGCCACCAGCGGGCACCTCGTAGCAGAAGGCGGTAGACCACCTTGCCGAGCACCACGCCCAAGCCGTAACCGAATGCGGCGTTCACGCCACCAATCAGCCCTTGGAACAACCAGTCTCGCGGCACCAGCGACGGCGTCAACGACAAGCAGAAGAACAGCGCGCCGAACGCCACACCGACGAATTTCAGCCGCAGCAGGCTCCATGCCCACACCAGCAACGGATGCCGTCCACGAGCCTCGGACTCGGGACTCATCGCAGCAGCGCGGCCAGCACCCCTTCGGATGTGCTGCGCAACTCCGCCAGTGGCACGGTGAACAGGCCCTGCACCTCCACCGCGTCCGAAGCCTGATCGACGACACCGATACGGGTGGCCGGCAGGCCGCGCGCCTCACACATCGAGGTGAAACGGCTCTCCTCGGTACGCGGCACCGCCACCAGTACCCGGCCCGCAGATTCGGAGAACAACGTCACGAACGGGTCGGCGCCTTTGGGAAGCACGATGCGACAACCGGTTTCGCCGGCGAGCGCCGATTCGACGACGGCCTGCGCCAGACCGCCCTCGGACAAGTCGTGGGCCGCGGACACCAGCCCGTCGCGAGAGGCCGCACTCAGCACGTCGGCCAATAGTCTTTCCCGGGCCAGGTCTACTGCGGGCGGCAAGCCGCCCAGATGGTCGGCGGTGACCTGCGCCCAGATCGAGCCGTCGAACTCGTCCCGGGTGTCGCCGAGCAGGATCAGCGTCTCGCCGGGTTCGGTGCCCATGGCGGTCGGAATGCGGCGGGTGACGTCGTCGATCACACCCAGGACGCCGACGACCGGGGTGGGCATGATCGCCGTCGTTCCGGTCTGGTTGTAGAAGCTGACGTTGCCGCCGGTCACCGGAATACCCAGCGCCGCACAGCCATCCGCCAAACCGCGGACGGCCTGGGAGAACTGCCACATCACGCCCGGATCCTCCGGCGAGCCGAAGTTGAGGCAGTTCGTCACCGCGACTGGGGTTGCACCGGTGACGGCGACGTTGCGGTACGCCTCGGCCAGCGCGAGCTGTGCACCGGTGTAGGGGTCGAGCTGCGTGTAACGGCCCGACGCGTCGGTCGACACCGCGATACCGCGGCCGGTGGTCTCGTCGACGCGCAGCACGCCGCCGTCGGCATGGTCGGCCAGCACGGTGTTGCCGCGCACATAGCGGTCGTACTGCTCGGTGATGAACGCGCGACTGCACAGGTGCGGACTGCCCAGCAGCGCAAGCAAAGTCGCGCGCAATTCGTCGCCGGTGGCCGGTCGCTTCAGGCCGGCCGAGGTGTCGGCGTTGAGCGCATCCTGCGAGTCCGGACGAGCGACGGGACGCTGGTACACCGGCCCCTCGTGGGCCACGGTGCGCGGCGGCACGTCGACGACCGTCTCACCGTGCCAAGTGATTTGCAGCCTGTCACCGTCGGTGACCTCGCCGATCGTGGTGGCCAGCACCTCCCATTTGCGGCAGACCGCCATGAAGGCTTCCACGTTCTCCGGCGCGACCACAGCACACATGCGTTCTTGCGACTCGCTGGACAGAATCTCGGCGGGCGTCATGTCCTTGGCCCGCAGCGGCACCGTTTCCAGTTCGATCGCCATTCCGCCATCGCCCGCCGATGCGAGTTCCGATGTGGCGCAGGATAATCCGGCACCGCCGAGGTCCTGGATGCCGATCACCAGCCCCGCGGCATACAGCTCGAGGCAGCACTCGATGAGCACCTTCTCGGTGAATGGGTCGCCGACCTGCACCGAGGGCAACTTCTTACGACCCGACCCCGACTCGTCGCCGCCGAAGGTTTCCGACGCCAGTACCGATACCCCACCGATGCCGTCGAGTCCGGTCCGCGCGCCGAACAGGATGATCTTGTTGCCGGCGCCCGACGCGAAGGCCAGATGAAGATCTTCCTTACGCAGCACGCCGACGCAGAGCGCATTCACCAGGGGGTTGCCGGCGTAGCACGCATCGAAAACGGTTTCGCCGCCGATGTTGGGCAAGCCCAGCGAGTTGCCGTAGCCGCCGATGCCCCGCACCACACCGTCGAGCACGCGGCGGGTGTCCGGGGCGTCCGCGGCGCCGAACCGTAACTGATCCATCACCGCGACCGGCCGGGCGCCCATCGCCATGATGTCGCGGACGATGCCGCCGACACCGGTGGCCGCACCCTGGTAGGGCTCGACGTAGGACGGGTGGTTGTGCGACTCGACTTTGAAAGTGACGGCCCAGCCGTCGCCGATGTCGACCACGCCGGCGTTCTCGCCGATGCCGGCCAGCATGCCCGCCCGCATCTCGTCGGTGGTGGTCTCGCCGAAGTACCGCAGGTGCACCTTGGACGATTTGTAGGAGCAGTGTTCGCTCCACATCACCGAGTACATAGCCAGCTCGGCGTCGGTCGGGCGGCGTCCCAGGATGTCGCGGATCCGCTGGTATTCGTCGTCTTTGAGACCGAGTTCGCGGAATGGTTGCGGCTGATCAGGGGTGGCCGCGGCCCGCTCGACGGTATCGGTCGCGTGAGTGAGCCCAGACGTCACGGGAACAGTCTAGGTGGCGCGGCGGCTACCCCGTGCCGGCGACGCAGAAGGCGTTGCCCGCGGGGTCGGCAAGCACCACCCAGCGGAAGCTGTCGCCGATGCTGTGTCGACCGACCTCGGTCGCTCCCGCCGACGTGAGCCGGCTCACCTCGGCGTCGACATCGGCGGCGCCGAAATCCAGATGCACCCGGTTCTTGCCGGGCGTGGGATCGTCCACCTTCTGGAAGCCCAGCCGGGGGCCGTCGGCCCTGATGACCGCGATGAATTCGCCGGGTATCAGTTCTTGTGTCTCACCTTCGAATTGCGTGGCCCACCACTCCGCGAGTGGCGCGGGGTCGACGCAGTCGAAGGTGACCATCTCCACGTTGAGTGCCATACCCATGACCTTATTACCGATGGCGATGACCTCCGAGGTAATTGTGC
>NZ_DATNJW010000075.1:0-3254 GCF_035603715.1 Mycobacterium sp.
ATGACGGCGGGCTGTGTTGTGCCTCGTGGCGACGTGCTCGAACTGATCGACGACATCAAGGACGCGATTCCCGGCGAGCTCGACGACGCCCAGGATGTGCTGGACGCCCGCGACTCGCTGCTGCACGAAGCCAAGACGCACTCCGACTCCGTGATGTCCTCGGCGACCAGCGAGTCGGACGCCCTGCTCAATCACGCCCGGTCGGAAGCCGACCGGATCCTGGCCGACGCAAAGGCGCAGGCCGACCGGATGGTCGGGGAGGCACGTCAGCACAGCGAACGGATGGTTGGCGAGGCGCGCGAGGAGTCCACTCGCATCGCCGCGGCGGCGAAACGCGAATTCGAGGCCGCCACCGGCCGGGCCAAGGCCGAAGCCGACCGGCTCGTCGAGAACGGCAACATCTCCTACGAGAAAGCCGTTCAAGAGGGCATCAAAGAACAGCAGCGCCTGGTGTCGCAGACCGAAGTCGTGCAGTCGGCCAACGCCGAGTCGGCCCGGCTGATCGACGCCGCCCACGTGGAGGCCGACCGGCTGCGCGGCGAATGCGACATCTATGTCGACAGCAAGCTCGCCGAGTTCGAGGAGCACCTCAACACCACCCTGCGCTCGGTCAACCGTGGCCGCCATCAACTGCGCACGGCGGCCGGCGTACACGACTACGCACAGCGGTAGCAGTCCTACCAGCGGGCGAGGCGGTTGGTAGCCCGCCCGTAGAATTGCGGACATGGCCCGGAAGCACCACCACACCGAACATCCGGACCCCGGTTCGCCGCTCGTCGTCAACATCGCACGGTTGGGACGGCGCCCGGGATCGATGTTTGCCATGCACGAGACGGTGGCCAGCCCCGCGCGCATCGGTCTGGAAATGATCGGAATTGCGCCCGGCGCACCCTTGGACCTCGACCTTCGCGTCGAGTCGGTGTCGGAAGGCGTCCTGGTCAGCGGGACGCTGTCGGCACCGCTCACGGGCGAATGTTCACGCTGCTTGACGCCGTTCACCGAGCGCATTGACGTCGATTTGACCGAGCTATTCGCCTATCCGGACAGCCTCACCGAAGCGACCACCGAGGAGGACGAGGTCGGCCGGGTCGTCAACGACTTCGTCGACCTGCGACAGCCGATCGTGGACGCGGTTGGCCTGGAGTTGCCGTTCTCGCCGGTGTGCCGAACCGACTGCCCGGGGCTGTGTCCTACTTGCGGTGTCGCGCTGGCGACCGCCGAACCCGACCATCATCACGACGAAATCGACCCGCGCTGGGCCAAACTCGCGACCATGCTGGGCTCCGAGAAGGACGGAGCCGGCAATGAGTGATCTGCTCGACGCCCTTGAGGTCGATCTACCCGACGAGTTGTTGACGCTGGCGCTGACCCACCGCAGCTATGCGTACGAACACGGCGGCCTGCCGACCAACGAACGCCTGGAATTTCTGGGCGACGCCGTCCTGGGTCTGACCGTGACCGACGAACTGTTCCACCGGCACCCCGAGTGTCCGGAGAGTGATCTGGCGAAAATGCGTGCAGGCGTGGTCAATACGCAGGCGCTGGCCGAAGTGGCGCGTTCGCTGACCGACGACGGGCTCGGCGCGCACCTGCTGCTGGGGCGTGGCGAGCTGAAATCTGGCGGGACGAACAAATCCAGCATCCTCGCCGACAGCCTGGAGTCGCTGCTCGGCGCGATCTATTTGCACCACGGCATCGAAGCCGCCCGGAAGGTGATTCTGCGCTTGTTCAGTGAATTGCTGGACGCCGGTGGCCTTTTGGATTGGAAGACCAGCCTGCAGGAATTGGCCGCGGCCCGCGGCCTTGGCCTGGTGTCCTATCAGGTCACCTCGACCGGTCCCGATCATCAGCGAGAATTCACCGCGGTGGTCGTCGTGATGGAGACCAGCTATGGGTCCGGAATCGGTCGGACCAAGAAAGAAGCCGAGCAGAAGGCCGCCGAAATGGCGTGCCAGGCGTTGGACCAGCTCGGTGCCGCCGTAACCGGGGAACCCGCCGGCTAGATGCCCGAGCTACCCGAAGTCGAGGTGGTGCGGCGCGGATTGCAGGCCCACGTTGTGGGCAAGACCATCACCGCCGTGCGAGTGCACCATCCCCGCGCCGTCCGCCGCCACGAGGCCGGCCCTGCCGACCTGACCGCGCGGCTGCTGGACGCCCGGATCACCGGCAGCGACCGACGGGGCAAGTATCTATGGCTCACCCTGGACGGGCCGAGCGGCGTCGACCAAGCGCTGGTCGTGCACCTCGGCATGAGCGGACAGATGCTGCTGGGAGACGTCCCCAACGCCGGTCATCTGCGCATCGCCGCGCTCCTCGACGACGGCACCACGCTGAGTTTCGTCGACCAGCGGACGTTCGGCGGCTGGCTGTTGGCCGACCTGGTCGCCGTCGACGGCAGCGTGGTTCCGGTGCCCGTTGCGCACTTGGCACGCGATCCGCTGGACCCGCGCTTCGACATCGATGCTGTGGTGAAGGTGTTGCGGCGCAAGCACTCTGAGATCAAGCGCCAGCTGCTCGACCAGACCGTGGTGTCGGGAATCGGCAACATCTACGCCGACGAGGCGCTGTGGCGGGCGAAGGTCAACGGCGCACGGCTGGCCGAGGCCCTGACCCGCAAGCAGCTGACGGCCGTGCTGGAGGCCGCCGCAGAGGTGATGCGCGACGCGCTGGCGCAGGGTGGCACGTCCTTCGACTCGCTGTACGTCAACGTCAATGGCCAATCCGGCTACTTCGACCGGTCGCTGAATGTCTATGGCCGCGAAGACAAGCCGTGCAAGCGCTGCGGAGCGGTCATCCGCCGCGAGAAGTTCATGAACCGCTCGTCGTTCTATTGCCCCCGTTGTCAGCCGCGGCCGCGAAGCTGACCTGCGGAGTTGAGCTAATCGAGGGGCAAAGTGTGGCGACCGCAAGACTCGTCTGCGTATTTGCGTCATCATCAGGCGCATGACCGAGCCTGAACAACCCCGCCCGTTTGAATATCCGCCAACGCCAGCCGGCCCGTATCCACCCCACCAGGGCGGGTATCCCGGCTGGCAAGCGCCGTATCCGACCAGCGGCCAACCAGGGGTGCCCCATCCGCCCTACGGACCCTACGTGGACGCCCACGGTCAACCCCTGTCAGACAAGAGCAAGCTCACAGCTGGGCTGCTCGAGCTGTTCCTGGGCGGATTCGGTGTCGGTCGGTTCTATCTCGGCTATACCGGTATCGGCCTTGCCCAGATCGCGGTGACCTTTCTTACCCTCGGTATCGGCGG
>NZ_DATNJW010000076.1:0-6346 GCF_035603715.1 Mycobacterium sp.
CGTCGACGAGTGGCAGGACGTCGATCGGTGGGATCGCGACGAGCAGGCGGTGGCGGCCTGTTGGGCGTTCGAGCATGACTACATCGGAGTCCAGGTCGCGGGCACCATCCACAACGAGGTGCGCACCGACGGCCCACTCGAATTCCCGCCCGCCGGGTCAGGGACGAGACGCGCGCCGAAAGCCGTGGCCCAACACGAGGCCAGCGGCGGTGGCCGATCGGTCCCGCAACATCAACGGGTTTCGGCCCGGGCATCACGCGGCGACGCGACGGAACGCACCGAGCAGCGCACCGCGGGGCCGTTGCGTCGCACGCGCATTCGCCGCACCCGCCACGAGATCACCTCGGTGGGAGCGCTGATCGCCGCCGAGGCGGTGGATATGACCGGTTGGCCAACCATCTATCCGACCTACGCCCCGCATTGCCGTGACTGCGAATTCAGGGCACCCTGTTCGGCCATCAGCGCAGGATCGGACGCGGAACCGTTGCTGCAGGCCGATTTTCGGCGAGTGCCCGACGATGTGAGCAAACCGAGACTGGGCCAGTCGACGTGGGGTTTCGGCCGCGGCGCCGCACCGCCGCGGTGGTGATCGCCGCGGCTGGGCACGCTTGGCTACGGCGCTTCGCCCTAGACGTCGAGGCCGATGTCGAGCACCCGCACCGAATGGGTGAGCGCCCCGACGGCGAGGTAGTCCACTCCGGTCCCGGCGTAGTCCGCAGCGGTATCGAGTGAAAGACCGCCCGAGGACTCGAGTTTGGTTGTCGGTGACCGAGTATCGCGGCGCTGCACCGCAATCTGGGTCTGCCAAACCGGAAAGTTGTCCAGCAACACCAGTTCGGCACCCTCGGCCAGGATCTCGTCGAGCTGCTCGAGCGAGTCGACTTCCACCTCGCACGGCAGGTCGGGCGCGGCGGCCCGCACCGCGCGCAGCGCCGCGACCACCGAGCCGGCGGCCGCGACATGGTTGTCCTTGATCAGCGCCGCGTCACCTAGCCCGAGCCGATGGTTGACGCCACCACCGACCCGGATCGCGTACTTCTGCAAAGCACGTAGACCGGGCAATGTCTTACGGGTGTCGCGGATTTTCGTTTTGGTGCCGTCCACCGCATCCACCCAGGCCGCGGTGGCGGTGGCGATCCCGGACAGGTGGCAGACCATGTTCAGCAGTGTGCGCTCGGCGGTCAACAGGCCGTGCATCCGCGCGTCCACCGTCAACGCCGACGCACCCGGCTGCAGTCGGGCCCCGTCCTCGACGCGATTGACGATCCGGTAACCGTCGCGGCCGAGCACCTCGTCGAGCACCAGGATGGCGATGTCGACCCCGGCGATCACGCCGGGCTCGCGGGTGATCAACGACGCCGTCGTCACCGCGCCTTCGGGCACGGTCGCCGCTGTCGTGATGTCCGGGCCGTAACGCAGGTCCTCGTCGAGCGCGCGGGCAATCGTGGCACGAGCCTCGACGAGCTCCTCGTCAGAGAGCCCCATCAGCAGACCGCCGCCAGCTCCTCGACCTGCGCGCCGCAATCGTCGATGAGTCGGACGACCAGGCTGCGTGCCGGCCCGGCAGCAGCATCGGGGTATTCGGCCCGGTGGTGACAACCGCGGCTCTCCTCACGGGCCAGCGCGGCGGTCGCCACCGCGCGAGCCGCGACGGTCAGTGCCGCGTCCTCGAAGCCGGCCCGGGTGGTGACGGCGCTCAGCGAGGCTTCCGACAGCGTTCCGATCAATCGCTGCAGGCCATCAGCGTCGCGAACCACCGAGGCATCGCGAGTCATCGCCCGCTGCAGGTCACCGCGGGCCAGCGCCCCACAGCCGGCCGGCTCCCCTGCCGTCGCGCGAACGCGTCCCAGCAGCGCCGCGTGCTCGGCGGCGGCCCGGCCCGCCCGGCCTCCGACCACCAGACCCTCGAGCAGGCTGTTGGACGCCAAGCGGTTGGCGCCGTGCATCCCGGTGCGGCCAACCTCGCCTGCGGCGAACAGCCCCGGCAGCTCGGTGCGACCGTGGACATCGGTCACCACGCCCCCACAGCTGTAATGCGCACCCGGGGCCACCGGGATGGGTTGGCGCACCGGGTCGATACCGGCTGCCCGGCAGGCAGCGGCGACGGTCGGGAAGCGGCGCCCGAAATCATCGATACCGCGGGCGTCGAGGTAGACGCACTCGTCGCCGATCGCGCGCAACCGGGCGTCGATAGCGCCGGCCACCACATCGCGTGGCGCCAGATCGCCCATCGGATGCACACCCGCAGTCACCGAATTGCCTTGGCTGTCAACCAAAGCCGCACCCTCGCCGCGAATCGCTTCAGTGACCAGCGGTCGGCGACCGCCTTCGCGGCCGTCGTACAGCATCGTCGGGTGGAACTGAATGAACTCGATGTCGCTCACCGCGACCCCGGCCCATAGTGCCAGCGCGATGCCGTCGCCGGTTGAGCCTTTTGGGTTGGTCGTCGCGCCGTAGAGCTGGCCGAGTCCGCCGGTGGCCAGGATCACCGACGGCGCGTGAATGATGCCGATGCTCCGCCGATCGGCCACCAGCACGCCGGTCACGGCATCGGTTCCCGAGGCCGTGTCGTGCAGCAGCCGTAGCGCGGCGTGTTTGGTCCGGATATCCAGCGTGGTCGCCGCATGGTCGAGAGCCCGTTGCACCTCGGCTCCGGTGGCGTCGCCGCCGGCGTGCACGATACGTCGCCGCGAGTGTCCGCCTTCGCGGCTGAGCGCCCAACCGCCGACCGCGGCCTGATCGAATTGCGCCCCGTCGCTGACCAATTCGGTGACAGCCCGGAAGCCGTCAGCAACGATTGACGTCACCGCATCGGGATCGCACAGCCCGGCGCCGGCCGCCAGGGTGTCGGAGACGTGCGCGTCGACTGAGTCGTCGGTGTCGGGCAGCACCACGGCAATCCCGCCCTGGGCGTAATGAGTCGCCGTCGCACCGGGCTTGCGGCCGGCCTTGCTGAGCACGACCACCCGCCGGCCGGCGCGGTGCGCGGCCAGACCCGCGGCCAGACCACCGACGCCGGTGCCGATCACAACGACGTCGGCACTCTCCTGCCAGGCCGGGTGAATGCTCATTCGCCGCCGCCCGGTTGGCCGATCGCGATCATCCGCTGCACGCTTTGGCGCGCCCGCTGCGCGGTCTGGGCGTCGACGTGAACTTCGTCGGCGCCCTCGACCAGGCAACGCAGCAGCGCGGCGGGCGTGATCATCTTCATGTACTTGCACGACGCACGATCGTTGACCGCGCGGAAGTCGACCTCCGGCGCGGCGTTGCGCAGCTGATACAGCATCCCGACCTCGGTGGCGACCAGGACCTGGCGAGCCCGGGTGGCACGCGCCGCGTCCAGCATGCCGCCGGTCGACAGGATCTTCACCCGGTCGTCCGGAAACGCGCCCTCGCCGGCCAGATACAGCGCTGAGGTCGCGCAACCGCATTCCGGGTGCACGAACAACTCCGCATCGGGGTGCTTGCGGGCCTGATCGGCGAGCTCGTCACCGTTGATCCCGGCGTGCACATGGCACTCGCCGGCCCACACGTGGACGTTGTCGCGGCCCGTCATCCGACGGACGTGCGCCCCGAGGAACTGATCGGGACAGAACAGCACCTCACGGTCGGCGTCGATGGATTCCACGACGTCGACGGCGTTGGATGACGTGCAGCAGATGTCGGTGAGCGCCTTCACCGCGGCGGTGGTGTTGACGTAGGAGACGACGACCGCGCCTGGGTGTTCGTCCTTCCAGGCCTGCAGGTCTTCGGGTGTGATCGAGTCGGCCAGCGAGCATCCGGCCCGCTGATCCGGGATGAGCACGGTCTTGTTCGGGCTGAGAATCTTCGCGGTCTCCGCCATGAAGTGCACGCCGCAGAACACGATGGTGTCTTCGGGCGCCTCGGCCGCGACCCTGGACAGCGCCAGCGAGTCACCCACGTGGTCGGCGACATCCTGAATAGCCGGCAGCTGATAGTTGTGCGCCAGGATCGTGGCGTTCCGCAGGTCGGCCAGCCGACGAATCTCGGCAGCCCATCGCTCGTCACCCTCGACGCCACCGAAACCATTGGGGGAGTTGGTGATTCTCGCAGCCAGATCGTTTGCCACGTCAGTATCCAGTCCGTTTGACCGTACGTCGGTGCAATTCACGACTGCCATAGTCGATCCTTTCGCCTCCCGGCAAGGGTTTTCGACTTATAATCGAAAACATGGTCAATGGTAGCACTGCGCACGAAGTGCTCGCCGTCGTATTCCAGGTTCGCGGGCTCGGACCAGGCCCGAAGACGCAGAAACCCGAGCTCAGCGTGCTGCTCTGGCAACGCGCCCAGGATCCCGAACGTGGTGCGTGGTCGTTGCCCGGGGGCCAGCTGCGCCACGACGAGGACATGGGGACGTCGGTGCGCCGCCAGCTGGCCGAAAAGGTTGATCTGCGGGAAGTCGCGCACCTGGAGCAGCTCGCGGTGTTCTCTGAGCCCGACCGGCTGCCCGGTACCCGCACAATCGCGTCGACGTTCCTGGGCCTGGTTCCCTCCCCCGCCATCCCGGAGCTGCCATCCGACACCCGTTGGCATCCCGTCACCGCGTTACCGCCGATGGCGTTCGACCATGGCCCCATGGTCGCTCACGCGCGAACCCGCCTGGTCGCCAAGATGTCCTATACCAACATCGGATTCGCCTTGGCTCCAACCGAATTCGCCATGTCGACGCTGCGCGACATCTACAGCGCGACCTTGGGTCATCAGGTGGATACCACCAACCTGCAGCGCGTGCTGGCCCGCCGCGGCGTGATCACCCCAACCGGCACCGTCGCGCACTCCGGCCGCAGCGGTGGTCGGCCGGCGGCGTTGTACCGCTTCACCGACTCCCAGTTACGTGTCACCGACGAATTCGCCGCGCTACGCCCGCCCGGCTCAGCGTGACGTGGGCGACTCGCCGGCGGGCCGACTGGATTCTTAATGCCTTCTTAAGCAACAATGCCCCGATGGACATTGGCAACCTTGCGAGCGCTGTCGAAACCGGTGCCGAGTGGATCGGTCGGGCGCCCCATGAGGAGTTGCAGGCCAAGGCCCGCCCGGTGCTGCCGACGAAGGACCCGTTCTACGAGCCACCGCCCGGTTATCAGCACGCCGCCCCCGGGACGGTGCTGCGTTCGCGCGATGTGGAGCTGGCATTTCTCGGCCTGATCCCGCAGCGGACGATGGCCACCCAACTGCTCTACCGGACGACCGACATGAACGGCCGTCCGGAGGCGACGGCAACGACGGTGATCGTGCCCGCCGACGTCTCGCCCGACCGGCCCTGCCCGGTGTTGTCGTACCAGTGCGCGATCGACGCCGTGTCGTCCCGCTGTTTTCCGTCCTACGCGTTGCGGCGACGCGCGCTGGCCATCGGTTCGCTGGCTCAGCTGGAATATCTGCTGATCGCCGCCGCCCTGGCTGAAGGCTGGGCGGTGTCGATACCCGATCACGAGGGCCGCACCGGAATGTGGGGCGCGCCCTTCGAGCCGGGCTACTTCATTCTCGACGGGGTTCGGGCGGCGCTGAATGCCGAGCGACTCGGGCTGGCCTCGTCGGCGCCGGTGGCGCTGTGGGGCTACTCGGGTGGCGGGCTGGCGACGGCATGGGCCGCCGAGCTGTGCGCCGACTACGCGCCCGAGCTGGACATCGTCGGCGCCGTGCTCGGATCACCGGTCGGCGATCTCGGCCACACCTTCAGCCGGCTCAACGGCACCTATCTGTCCGGCCTGCCGGCCATGGTGATCGCCGCGCTGATGCACGTCTACCCCGACTTGGACCGGGTCATCCAGGAGCACGCCAGCGATGAGGGCCGCGCCCTGCTGCAGCGGCTGGAGAGCATGACCACAGTCGGCGCGGTGCTCCGGATGGTCAAGAAGGACGTCGGCGTGTACCTCGACCGGCCACTCGAGGAAGTCCTGACCATGCCCGAGGTGCAGCATGTCTTCGACAGCATCAGGCTGGGCGCCAAGGTGCCCACGCCGCCGGTGCTGATCGTGCAAGCCGTGCACGACTATCTGATCGACGTCGAAGACATCGACCGGTTGGCCGACGCCTACTCTGCGGGCGGAGCCGACGTCACCTATCACCGCGATGCGTTCAACGAACACCTGTTGCTGCATCCGCTGTCGGCGCCGATGGCGCTGCGCTGGCTGCAGGACCGGTATGCACGCCGACCTTTGAACGATCACTTGATCCGAACGAAATGGCCGACGATGTTCAACCCGGCGACCTACGTCGGAATGGCGCGGCTCGCCGTGATCGCGGCGGGCGCAGCGATCGGCGTCGGTTTGCTTCTTGCGCACTTACGTTATGGCACACCAAATTTCGCTGCCGCGCCAGTCAGTCA
>NZ_DATNJW010000077.1:0-23779 GCF_035603715.1 Mycobacterium sp.
CGTGCGACTCGATGCCGACACCGTGCGGGCCTATCACAACGCCTGCCGCCACCGCGGAGTAAAGCTGGTCGAGGGCAACGGAAACCGCCGGACCTTCGTTTGCCCGTTCCACGGCTGGTGCTGGGGGATCGACGGTCGCAACACGTTCGTATTGCGACCCGAGGCCTTCGCCGAGGAGAACATGTCCGCTGACGATCTGCAGCTCGTCTCGGTCAAATGCGAGCTCTGGGGCGGATGCGTGTGGATCAACCTCGACGACAACGCCCCGCCGCTACGCGAGTGGATGGAACCCTTCGCATCGATCTACGACGCCTGGAAAGTCGAATCGCTGCGCGTCGAATGGTGGCAATCCTGCCGACTGCCGGTGAACTGGAAGCTGGCGACGGCCGCGTTCATGGAGGGCTACCACGTCCCGCAGACGCACCCGCAGTTGCTGCCGTCGGCGCAGACCGGCGCTGCGTCGGAAGCGGTACACCCCGTCGTCGCAAGCAGTCTGTACTTCATGCGCACGCTCGGCGACGGCATGGGTGGCATGACCCATGAGAACGACATCCGCATCGCCGAGGGTATGCAGACCATCACGTTGCCGTCCGATCCGGCTGAGGCGCTGGCCGGTTGGCGCGGCGCGCTCAACGACGCGGTGGTGGCCTGGCATCGGGCGCGGGGAAGCCACATGCCCGACCTGAACGACCTCGTCCGCCGCGGGATTACCGATGCAATCGGCTTCGCCTTCCCACACCACTTCATCCTGCCCACCTATAGCAGCGCCTCCTCGTACCGGATCCGCCCGCTCGGCCCCGAGGAAACCCTGTTCGAGATCTGGTCGCTGACCCGGATGCCGGGCGACATGTCCAGTGGAAAGCCGACACCACCGGAACCGTTGGCGCCGGACGATCCACGCTGGCCGCCGATCCCGGCTCAGGACTTCTCCAACCTGCCCCGGCAGCAAAAAGGATTGCATTCCAAGGGCTTTGAGTACATGCGATTGTCAGATCAGATCGAAGGGTTGATCTCTAACTTCGAGCGGGTTGTCGACGGCTTTCTCGCCGGCCTCCCGTACGACGCGCTGGTGCCCGCGATTCAGAAGACCAACACCACCATCGATGTACCGATCGCCGATCTCGGTTTCACCTCGGAGGCGCGATGACCACGCACTGGGACCGTTCAGTTGACCTGGTGATCGCCGGCAGCGGCGGCGGCGGCATGGTAGCGGGGCTGGCCGCGCTCGACTGCGGTCTCGAGCCGCTGATCGTGGAAAAGCAAGCCCTGGTGGGCGGTTCGACGGGATTGTCCGGTGGCATCGTCTGGCTGCCCAACAACCCGCTGATGCGGGCCGACGGCATCGCGGATTCGCACGACGACGGCCTGGCCTACCTTGCCGACGTCGTCGGCGACATCGGCGCGGCGTCGTCGCCCGAGCGCCGCGAGATGTTTCTGACCGCGGGCTACGAGATGATCGACTTCCTCATTCGGCGCGGCGTCAAGCTGATTCGCTGCGACGGATGGAGTGACTACTACCCGAACCACAAGGGCGGCAACGCAGCCGGCCGGGCCGTCGAGGGCATTCCGTTCGACGCTGCCGAGCTCGGCCCATGGCACGACAAGGTGCAGCCCCCGCTGGCTAAGAACTACGGCTATACCGTGCTTACCAACGAGCTCCGCTCTGTGCAGTATTTCAACCGTGCGCCAAAGGCTTTCGCGGTGGCTACCAAGGTGTTCCTACGCACTGCCGCGGCCAGGGCTCGTCGACGCCAGATCCTGACCAACGGCGCGTCGCTGATCGGGCAGATGCTCAAGGCGCTAATGGATATCAGCGACGGCACCCCGCCACTGTGGATCAACGCCGCGTTTGCCGACCTCATCGTCGAAGACGGTCGCGTGGTGGGCGCCCGCATCATCCACGACGGCACGCCGCTCAATGTCGAAGCGCGTAGGGGAGTCCTGTTGGCGGCCGGCGGATTCGGGCACAACGCCGAGATGCGGCAGAAGTACAGCGGCGACCAACCCAATGACGCCAAGTGGTCGATCGCCAATGCCGGTGACACCGGTGAAGTGCTACAGGCCGCAATGGAACTCGGCGCCAAAGTCGACCTGCTCGACGAAGCATGGTGGTTACCTTCGGTTTTCCTCCCCGACCGGGTCATCGCGGCGTCGCTGGGCTCCGGCCGGCAGCGGCCCGGCGCCATCTATGTGGACTCGACGGGCAGGAGATTTTGTAACGAGTCGAACTCCTATGTGGAGGTCGGCAAGGCGATGTACGCCAACAAGGCGGTGCCGTGCTGGATGGTCTTCGACGAGGGGTACGTCCGCCGCTACGTGACCAGTGCCAACCCGCTGAAGCGCAACCAGCAGTTGCCGGCCGAGTTGATCGACTCGGGCGCGGTCAAACGCGCCGACACCATCGAGGGCCTGGCCCGCCAAACCGACCTTCCCGCCAACGAATTGGTGCGAACAGTGCACCGCTTCAACGAGTTTGCGGCCAAAGGCCTCGACCCCGACTTCGGCCGCGGGCAGTCCGCTTACAACGACTGCCTCGGCGATCCCGGGTATCGGCCCAACGCTGCCGTCGGCCCGCTGGACCGCGCGCCGTTCTACGCCACCAGGGTCTTGCCCGCCGATGTCGGAACCTGTGGCGGCGTGATCACCAACGAGTACGCGCAGGTGCTCGACGAGAAGGATCACGTGATCGAGGGCCTGTACGCCACCGGCAACAACACCGCGACGGTGATGGGCCGCACCTACCCGGGCGCCGGTGCCAGCATCGCCAGCACGATGGTGTTCGGTTACGTCGCCGCTCGGCATGCGGCTGGGCGCAAACTCGCCGGCGAGAAGAGCCGCTGAAACTCGCGAGCGTGACACCACTTTCACGGTCGGCATCCAGCGTGACTATAGCTTCACTTTCGAGGGTCGTCGTCCGAGGTTTCGTCGCGGCCGACGAAATCCCTTGGCTTCAAACCTGATTGCATCAGTTGAGCTCGACGTTCTTGGACGTCGGAAGCAGCGCCGACCATGTTGGTCAGGATGTGGCTGACTTGCAGGTGCACCCGCATACCCATCAACTCGTACGCGCGCTTCACGCTGTTCTTGACCGCCATCGATGTGGTCAACGGGATCTGGGCGATCTTGCGAGCCATCTCCTCGACGGTGTCCTCGAGATCGTCGCGTGGCACCACCTTGTTGAGCAGCCCCCACTCCAGCGCTTCGGCCGCCGATAGCGTCGGCGCCAACAGCAACCAATCCATGGTGCGATGCCAATTCATCAGCAGCCACGGCTCGATCATGGTGTGCCCACCCGGTTCACCGAGACTCTGCGCCAGCGGCATCTGAAAATACGCATCCTCGGATGCCACGCAGAAGTCGGTCAGCAGGCCCAGATAGATCCCACCACCCATGCAGTAGCCGTGAATCTGCGAAATCGTCGGCTTCGGAAATTCCCACAGATACAACGTCGGCCACAGGAACAGATCGGCGGTGCCTTTGTAGAGATCCTCGAACGTGTCCCCGAAATCGGGATACGGATTCTCGTCGGGACCCCAGCGGGCCACGTGCCCGCCGCAGAAACCTTTGCCGTTGGCCTTGAGGATCACGACTTTGATGTCGCGATCACGGTCGGCTTCGTGCAGGCAGGCGTCGACCTCCTGCACCAACGTCGCATCCTTGGTGTTGGCCTTGTCGGCCCGGTTCAGGATGATCCGCGCGATCGGCGGTTCACGTTCGTAGATAACCGCTTCCAGGGTGCGCCGCTCCATCTGGCTGACGTTACCTGGACGCCGCTAGATTCGAATTCGATTGACGGTTGCGCGATGCTCGCTCTAGGAGTGAAGTGTATTCAGAACGCTGGACACCGATGTACGGCAATCGATCCAGATCGTGACGACGAACGGAATGCCGATGACGACCCCGTCGGATCGGGTGGAGCAACTGGAACTGGTTGCGCGGCTCCAATCTTCCTATCCCGAACTTCCGGACGCGCCGACGCCGGATCTGATTGATCACCACCGATTTGCCGCCTACACCAAGACCCCGCATGACGTCGGTGGCGAGCCGGACGCGCCGATCGAATTCGAGAACAAACAGTACGAGATGTGGGAAGAAAACACCTACGTCATGTGCGAGGTACTGGGTTGGCGTGGGATCTGGTTGTCCGAGGAACGACGCCGGATGGGCAACGTCGACCTGGGCCGAACCATCTACCTCGGCCTGCCGTACTACGGGCGGTGGCTACTGGCCGTCGTACGGGTCCTCGCGGAAAAGCATCACATCGGCCTTAGTGAGTTAGCCGAGCGCATGACAGAAGTCAAAGCGCGGTTCGCCGGCGGCCTCCGCGGAAAATCCTTGGAGGCGAAACCCAGATTCGAAGGCGACCCCGCCACGGTAAAACGCAACCGGCACCACACCCACGCGGTCGGCAAAGGTGATCCGCAAGTGTTTGCCGGACAGGCAGACCCCCCGAAGTTCAACGTCGGCGACAAAGTCGTGGTGCGAGAGCTTCCGGTGCTGCTCTACACGCGCACTCAGGAGTACGTGCGCGGCGCGACAGGCGAGATCGCGGTGGTCTCTTACGAAAGCCCGGCCGCCGAGGATGAGACATGGGATGGGCCGGACCAGAAACCCGAGTGGTTCTACATTGTGCGGTTCAATCTGTCTGACTTGTGGCACAACTACACCGGCCCCGGCAAGGACACCTTGCAGACCGAAATCCCAGAGCGGTGGCTCGAGGCGGCAGCATGACCACCGACGACCATGGCCACGACCACGACCGTACGGCCGCGCCCATGGTGGACGAGATCACCGACTTCGAAGTTCTCGAGATCGCGCTTCGCGAACTATGCATAGAAAAGGGCATTTTCACCGCTGAGGATCATCGTCACTTCACCGAATTCGCGGAACAGATCGGACCAACCCCGGCCGCGCATCTGGTCGCGCGGGCCTGGATCGACCCCGAGTTCAAGAAACTGGTCCTGACTGATCCCATGGCCGCCAGCAAAGAAGTCGGCGTCGACTGGCTGCAACCCACCGGCTTCGGGACACCCAGTGATTTCACCGCTTTCCATGTGCTCGAAGACACGCCGACCCTGCACCACGTGATCGTGTGCACGCTTTGCTCCTGCTATCCGCGTCCGATCCTGGGCAACTCGCCAGAGTGGTACCGCACGCCCAACTTCCGGCGTCGCATCGTCCGCTGGCCGCGCCAGGTTCTAGCGGAGTTCGGGTTGTATCTATCGGAAGACGTTGAGGTCCGAGTAGAGGACTCGAACCAGAAGCACCGCTTCATGGTGATGCCGGTGCGACCCGAGGGAACTGAAGACTGGACTGAGGATCAGCTGGTCGAGATCATCACGCGCGACTGCCTGATCGGTGTCGCCCTGCCGAAGGTTGGCGTGACGTCCAACGCGGTGACCGAGACCCGCCCCGCTGTCCATCCCGCGGACTCGTGAGTGGCGACGGACCGATGAGCGCACCGGAGGAATACGAGGGGGAACCGATCGCTCCGCTGACGGAAATTATTGAGAGAAACCAGGTCTGGGGCCGTATGGCGGCAAAGTACGGCGTCGACAACCCGCTCCCACCCTGGAAAACGAGCCTTGACGGGATCTGCGACGCGCTTGACCAAAACAGCCGAGGCGCAGCGCTGCCCGGCGTCGAACAGCGCAGTGAAGAAGACGCGCTCACGGCAACCGTCTACTCCGACTTGCCTTACCCGGAGAACCGATTGGTGGCGTTGGCGCACACACTGGTGCGCCGCGGGCTCATCGACGAAACCGAGCTGGCAGACCGGCTCGCCGCCGTGCGCGCCAGGCTCGAAGCCTGACGCTGCGGCAGCGACCGGCGAATCAGGCCGAGACCGGCTTGGCGACCTTCATCAGTTTCATCAGGTTGCCGCCCATGATCTTGGCGACGTCCTCTTCGCCGAAGTCGCTGAGCTCGTCGACGAAGGTGATCGGGTCCTTGAGGCCCTCGGGGTGCGGCCAGTCGGAGCCGAACAGCACGCGGTCGGTGCCGACCATGTTGACGATCTCGGTGAACCGGTCCTCCCAGAACGGGGTGATGTAGACGCACCGCTTGAACGCCTCCACCGGGTCCTCGAGGAAGGCCTGCGGCATCTTCTTGTAGACGCCCTTGAGGCCCTTGAACAGGTCCGGCACCCAGTCGGCACCGTTCTCGATCGACAGGATCCGCAGCTCGGGGTTGCGTGACAGTGCGCCGTGGCACACCAGCGCACCCATCGCATCCAGGATCGGCCGGTGTCCCATCGCGAAGCTGCGGAAGGCGGTCGGCTTGAACGGCAAGAACTCGTCGCCGGGCTCCCACACGTTGGCGAACTCCGAGTAGCCGCTGTCCGAGGCGTGCATCGAGACCGGGATGTCGGCTTTGATGCAGGCCTGCCAGAACGGGTCGAACTCCTCGAGGCCGAATGACCGGCTGCCCTTGAAGCCGGGAACCGGTGCCGGGCGGACCAGCACGGTACGGGCGCCGCGCTCCAGACACCACTCGAGCTCTTCGAGCGCGCGGTCGACGATCGGCAGGGTGATCACCGGGGTGGCGAAGATGCGGTCCTGGTAGTTGAACGACCACTGCTCGTGCATCCACTCGTTGAGCGCGTGGATGACGTCGTGGGTCATCTCCGGGTCGTCCTTCATGCGCTCTTCGACCAGGCTGGCCAGGGTCGGGAACATCAGCGCGTAGTCGATGCCGAGTTCGTTCATCACCTCGAGGCGGGCACCCGGCTCACGGAACGCGGGGATCGCCTTCATCGGCTCGCCCAGGATCTCGCGGTAAGTCTTGCCCTGCGCGCCGTTGCGGAAATAGTCCTCCTGCGCACCCGGCTTGGCGACGACCTCGAAGGTCGGGTTCGGGATGTATTCGCTGATGTGCCCGCGAACCACGATCTTGGTGCGGCCGCGCACCTCCACATAGTCGATGACCCGCTTGCGGTTGTCCGGGAGGTACTTGGTCAGCGCTTCCTGCGGTTCGTACATGTGGTTGTCGGCATCGAACACCGGGAAGGAAAGCTCGCGTGACGGCATGGCGATCTCCTTGAAGTCTGGATTCTCACGAGGTGGTAATGACGTTACCACCTCGGCTTGGCGAGATGTAATCGGCAGGTCAGGCCGGCGGGCGGTGGGGCAGTTTCGGGGTTGCGCCGTTGATCACGGCGAAGTTCACGGTCGCCGAGGCGAGCAGGGTCTCTTCGCCGTCACCATCGCTGAGGACGTCGACCTGCATGACCATCGCGCGCCGCCCATTGCGCAGCATCCGGGGCACGGCGTATGCCATGCCCTGCCGGATCGGACGCAGGTAGCGGATGTTCATGTCGGCGGTGGTCATCGTGGTGCCCTCTTGCAGGTGCTGCACCCCGAAGTGTCCGCCCGCGACGTCAATGAGGGTGGCGATCAGACCGCCCTGCAGGGCGCCGGACGTATTCACCACCTGCGGGCTCACCGGGATCGTCATCGCGAACTCGCCGTTGTAGGTGCCGGGCCGCATCCCGATCTGGTCGAACAGCTCGGCGAGTGTCGGCGGCGCCACTTGCACCGCGTCGTCGTTGCCGAGTGCGCGGATGGAGAAGTCGTAGAGGTGGGCCGCGTCGATCGGCGAACCGGTCAATTCGGCTCCCAGCCAATGCAATCGGAGGGCACCCAAGATGGTCTGCATGATGATCGCCGCTGCGGGTCCGACGTCGAGGTTGGCCCGGAAGACGCCTTCGGAGATGCCGCGCTGAATGACATCGCGGAGCAGGTCGTGGAGTGGGGAGATCACCCGGGCGTAGTCGCGCGGCCTGGTTTCGGCGAGGTGTTGGTTGTAGAGATTCATCGCCCGGTTCAGGCTGTCCTGCGTGCTCGACTCGGGTTCCGCGCTGATCCGGTCGATGATCAGCTTGATCGCGGCGGTGCTGTCCAGCCCGGTCGTCTCGGCACGCCAGACCTGTGTCGACTGCGCCATTGTCCGTTCCAGCAATGCAATGAGCAGTTCATCCTTGCTGCTGAAGTGTTGATAGAAGGCCCGCAGTGACGTCTTGGAGCGGGCCACCACTTCTTGCACGGTGAAATCGGTGCGCCCGGTCTCGCGCAGGATCTCGACCGCGGTCTTGATGAACCGGGCGTCCCGGGTCGTCGGTTCGGCCTCTTCGCCTTCGATGCCTGCGGCCATGGCGCCTCCTCAATCGCACGCGTAATGCGCTGTGAGAATGAGGTTACCGCGCGTTGCCAAGGGAAAGTTAGGACGGCGGTGGTTCGTTGTCGGCGCGGGCGGCCATCGGGCGTCCACGATTTGCTGACTGGCGCTACTGCAGTGTGTGACGATTCGGCAATGGAGCCGCCTGACCCCCGGGGACGCGTTGCGGGGCCCTCGTGGGAGTTGCGAGCATGAGCGATCCGTTGCGTCAGGCACTGCAGGGCATCTGGTCCTCAGCGGCGCCCGCCTGGGGGCGGCATGCCGATTTCGTCGACGACCGAGGCGCGGAGGTCGCAGAAGCGATGCTGGACGCAGCGGCTTTGCGGCCCGACCAACGAATCCTGGAACTGGCATGCGGTCCCGGTGGCGTGGGCCTAGGTGCGGCCGACCTGGTCGGGCCGGGCGGCGCGGCGGTGCTTTCCGACATCGCACCCGAGATGACAGTGATCGCCGCGGAACGAGCACACGCCCGGAAGCTCGCGAACGTCCGCACCGCGCAGATCGACATGGAGCAGATCGACTTTCCCGACGCGTCGTTCGACGTGGTGCTGTGCCGAGAAGGCCTGATGTTGGTGCCGGACCCGGCAGCCGCATTACAGGAGGCGCACCGCGTACTGGTCCCTCGCGGGCGCGTCGTGTTCTCGGTGTGGGGCCCGCGGGACCGCAACCCGTGGCTGAGCATCCTCTTGGACGCGATCACCGAGACTCTCGGAATTCCGGTGCCGCCGCCAAGTATGCCGGGCCCGTTCTCGTTGTCGGAGAACGGCAAGCTCGAGGAATTGCTGGGCGCCGCCGGCTTTGGTCGCGTCAACGTCCGGGAGGTCGCAACGCCCATGAACGCCGGGTCGTTCGATGAATGGTGGGGTGTCGTGCCGTCACTGGCTGGACCAGTCGGACCGCTGCTCGCCGGGCAGCTCGCCGATGTGCGCAGCACCATCCGGGCTAGGGCCGCAGAGGCACTTGAGCAATTCCGCACTGACACTGGGTCATTCGACTTACCCGGACTGAGTTTGGTCGGCAGCGGAGTCCACTGAGCGTCCCCGTCGAATGGCGTCTTCGCCGTGGCCGGGTGGTGCGGGTCCACCTGAGGCGTCCAGAGTGTGTAGAAACTTTTGCTTTTTCGCGTCCACAGCCGCCACCTGAGGAGTACCTTAACGAAACCTGAGATGGCGTCATGGTGATGGGCGGTCCAGACCGTCCGCGTCCGAACGACACCTCTTTGCTAATAGAAGATTTTGGCGGGGGACTACAACGAGGTCGGACCCATGGCTGATCATCAGGACACAAAGCGCAATCGTCGGTCGCGCAGCGCGAAGGCCCGTCGTCGGGTAGTCGGTTTGAGTAGCGGTGTTGGTGCGATATTGGCGTTGGGCATCACGCCGTTGGCTACTGCGCCGACGGCCAAGGCCGATGCATTTGACGCGATTCTTGACCCGATCATCAATTCCATCACGAGTTCGCTGGGTGATGTGGCGGCCGGTGCGGCGGCGGTTCCCGAGCTGGGCACTCTGAGCTTGGGTGCCACCGAGGCGGCGGCCACGGCCAGCCCGGCGGATGCCTTGCAAGGGCTTGAACAGGATTGGATCAACAGCAGCTTTGGTCAGCAGTTCGACACCTTGATCAATAGTTGGTTCAACTTGGCCGATCCCACCAGCACTGCGTGTGGGTTGATCTGTAACGGCGCAGATGGTCAAGGTGGCGGGTTGATCTTCGGTGACGTCGGCGCTGATGCGCAGCCGATGAGCGAGAACTTGCTGGTCAATCCCGGCTTCGAAACGGCTGACCCGTCCGGGTCGGGATTCAGCGGGGTGACCATTCCGGGCTGGACGGAGAGCGGCACCCCGACCGTGATCCAATACGGCACCCAGGGCGGCTATCCGTTCGCCTTCGGGTCTCCGCTGCCAAAGTTCTTCGACTTCCCACAGACCCCTCTCTCGGGCGCCGGTGACAATTTCGCCGGCGGCGGGCCCGTGGCCACGTCCAGCATCAGCCAAACCGTCGACCTCACCGGCGCAGCCGGAACGCCGTTCACGCTGAGTGCAGATCTCGGCGGCCAAGGCTGGGACCCGTCCGACGCCTCAGTGCAGGTCACCTTCCTCGACGCCCATGGGGACGTCCTGGGCACCGATTCGCTCAACCCGGTCACGATATGGGATCGCCTGGGTTTCACCGGGTTTGAGGAACGCGACATCTCGGGGATGGTCCCGGATGGCACCACCTCCGCGCAGGTGACCACGACCTTCACCGACAACGACACGTTCCTCGGCAACTACAACGGCGCCTACGCCGATAACGAGTCGTTCACCGTCGGCGATCCAAGCCTCACCGCGGCGCCGCTCACCGCACCGACGTCAAACGTCGGCCAGCTGGATCACGTGTTCCTGATCTACATGGAGAACAAGGGCGTCGACGACATCGTCGGCAGCCCCAACGCGCCGTACCTCAACAGCCTGATCAACACGGAAGATTACGACAGCAACTACTTCGCCTTGGGCCACCCCAGCGACCCCAACTACATCCGGCCCATGGGCGGATCCGACTTCGGCCTCGACTACAACCCCGCCGGGAACGTCATCGACGCGAACAGCCTCATGCAAGAAATGGATCTGGCGCACATCTCGTGGGCCGGCTACGCGCAGAGCATGCCCACCCCGGGTGACCTAGTGTCGTCGGGTAACTACGCCGTCGACGAACTACTCTTCGCCCAATTCAACTACGTCTTCGATAACACCCCCGCCTACCTGCAGGAGCACCTGCTCCCGTTGACGCAGTTGTCCACCGATCTCCAGAATCCAAGCAGCTTCCCGGAATTCACGTGGATCGCTGCCGATGAGGACCACAACATGGAAGGCCCGATCGATAGTCTCCAGGGCATCGGCCAATTCCTTTACAGCCAGTTCACCGACCATCAGTACAACGTCGAGGCCGGCGACCAGTTCCTTCAGCAAGAGGTGTCCGCCATTGAAAACTCGCCAACGTGGAATGCCGATGGGGAAAGGGACGCGATCATCATCACGTTCGACGAGGACAACAACAACCTGTCGCTGGGCTTCGGCAACGACGGCAACAACGTTCCGATGATCATCATCCCGAACGCGGGCGCCGAGGCATCTGGGATGGAATCCGGCCCCTTCACCACCGACGCTTACGCCAACGAGTACAGCCTGATGGCCACGATTGAAGACGCCCTGCGTGGCAACGCGTTGCCGAATACGCCGGACCCCTTGGCCCCGCTCACTGCCAACGACATGTACGCCACACCCATGAATGCGTTCTGGAGATCCAACCCATGAGCGCTCTTTGGAAATAGTGCGACTGGGCGAATGACACTCTGACTCGACGTAAGAGTCATCTGTGAGACGCGAAGCAAAGCTACCCAGGCGTCTCGGAGGCGTTCTGGTAGTGATGACCTACTTGAAGGAGTTGTTGACTTTGCGGCCGCGCATACAAGAGTTCGAGTACCTTGACCAAGCCGGGGCGACGATGACCGGCCAGATCGCGAGGTCATCTGGGAACGGGTCGCGCCCGGGTGTGCTTGTGATGCATTCCGCCCTGGGCCTGGACGACCTGGTTCGCAGCCGTGCACAGGATCTGGCGGCACTTGGCTACGTCGCGCTCGCAACCGATATGTACGGTGTTGGCCCCGAACCGATGAGTAAAGAGGAGTGCGGCCCACTATTCCTTGCGCTCCAACAAGACCCTGATCTGCTGCGCTCGCGAGCGGCGTCGGGGCTTGATGCCCTCCGTGCGCTGCCTGAGGTGGACGCAACACGCATCTCGGCAATCGGATATTGCTTCGGCGGGCAGTGCGCGTTGGAACTCGCACGCACTGGCGCTCGACTGAGTTCGGTCGTCAGCTTCCACGGCATGCTGACAACGGCCAAACCAGCGCAGCCCGGCACTGTGTGCGCGAAGTTGCTAACCATCAGCGGCGCAATGGACCCGTACGTACCGGCGAAGGAGGTGGCTGCGTTCCAAGAAGAGATGAGCGCCGCCGGGGCCGACTGGCAGGTGACGGTGTACGGCCGAGGCCTTCATGCCTTCACCTTTCCGGACATCGAGCGGGAGGGGGTGCCAGGCACTGCCTACGATCCATTCCTCGACAGGCTCTCTTGGGCACAAGCAACCGCATTCCTTGCGGCAACTCTTTCATGATGTGGTTACCAGCCCGCAAGCGCCGCAAGTAGTTTCACTCAGCGGTGGTAGCGATTGGCCGAATTACTCTCTGATCGGCTCATTGCCCGACACCGAAATTCGACCCGTTCTTCGGCTTACACTTCCGCAATGTTCTCGGAGACGCGCTACGCGCTGAACGGGGACTTGCGCGTCGCCTACCGCGCGTCGCGTGAAGGACCCCGCGACATCGTGTTCGTCACCAATGGGTTCACTTGCTGCGAGCATCTTCCGGAGCTGCCGTCCCTTCAAGGCTGGGTTGAGGCGATGACATCGCTCGGTCGACTCATCTTTTTGGACCAGCCGGGTACGGGATCGTCCGATCCCGTCACGCCAGGCGCGCTGCCGACCTTGGAGCAATGGGCCGACAGCATCACCGCTGTACTGGACGATCTCGGGAGTCGCGAGGCGGTCATCCTTGCGGTCGCCGGGGCATTTGAGACGGGGGCGCTGTTCGCCGCGACACATCCGTCCCGCACAGCCGCGCTGATCGTGCTCGAGGGCAGCGCGTATCCGACGATTGAACGCCCTGATGGACCCCACTCCGAGCAAGCAATGGCCGGGCACGGCGCGGTCATCGGCTTCGCTCCCTTCGTCGGCATGTGGGGCACGGGGGAGTTCCAGCATCTCTTGAATCCGGACATGCCGTGGAATGAGGAGATCCGGGCATCGTGGGCACGGATGGAACGCCTGGCGGCGAGCCCGGGGACAGTTGCCCTCATGATGCCGCTGGTGTCGGAAGTGAACGTGCGGGCGGTGCTTCCGACCGTCCGTGTACCCACTGTCGTGATCCAACACAGCAACAATGCTCTGATCCCCTCCGAGCGAGGCAGGTACGTCGCCGATCAGATACCAGGCGCAAAGTATGTTGAGGTGCCGGGGCGCAACCTGTATCACTTTGTGGAACCGTGGCGTCAGTCGTTTCAGGAGATCTCAAAGTTCCTCACCGGTAGCCAGGCTGAAGTGGCCGACGATCGGGTTCTCGCCACGGTGTTGTTCACCGACATCGTGGACTCAACCCGCCGCGCCGCCGAAATGGGCGACCGTGACTGGCATGCGCTCCTTGACGCACACGATGCCGTCGTGCGGTCGCAGCTCGCTCGCTTTCGGGGCCGCGAGGTGAACACCTCCGGAGACGGCTTCCTCGCGATGTTCGACGGCCCTCAGCGAGCGATCCGCTGCGCGATGGCGATCCGCGACGCGGTGCAGGCGTTGGGCATCCAGGTGCGCGCCGGGTTGCACACCGGCGAGTGCGAGATTCGCGGCGATGACATCGGCGGTATCGCTGTGCACATCGGTGCGCGGGTGAGCGCGATGGCCGGGGCGAACGACGTGCTGGTGTCCAGCACGCTGCGCGACCTTGTGATCGGGTCGGGGCTTGAGTTCGAGGAGCGCGGCACGCACCAACTCAAAGGCGTGCCCGGCGAGTGGCGCCTTTTCGCCGTCGTCTAACTCTTGTGCACCCGGTGAAGGCGGCAAAGGCATTTGAGGTTAGACGCCTGTCAGTTGTCTTGTTATGGCAGCAACGGTAGGCGCCACGCCGGCGTCGCGGGGTCGATAAACCATAGGCGCGTCGCAGTCAGCCGCACGATCCGGATTGCTCCGGTGATCATGATCACCGCGAGTGGAATGTTGATGAGGGCCGCAGTCAACACCGATATCCAGACTTGGCCCGGCCCGGCGGTCATGATGTCGAACCAGGCGTCGCAGATCAGCAGAACTCCGGTGGTGAATCCCGGAAGTATGACCACCTCTCGACGCAGCCAGCCCAGCACCGCGGTAGCGATCATGGACGTGACGAGCACACAGTCGAAGCCGATCCACGTCGCGGGCCAGTTATGGGCGACGTATTTGTCCGGCAGGGTGAAGGCGAGGTAGATCATCCACGGGATCAACGCGATGGTGCCGCCCACCATCAGGGTCAACCGAGTGTGCCGCATCCGTCGTGCGACGGCTGGTGAAAACACCTCGTCGAGCGGTCGTTCCAGTCGCTGAATCAAGTCCCTGCGTTGCGCCGGTGACATCGCCGCGATTTGGTCATCCGACAGCAAGCGATCGCCATACTCGCTCATGACTGATGAGTATCCGCCACAGCGGCCGCGTCCCCGCTACGACGACCCAGGTGCCGTAGCGGGACCGCGCTGTTACTTGGCTGTCGCCGGTTCTTCCGCGCCGACGTCCTTGCCGACGTCCTCCAGATTCACGCCCGCGGTCTCGATCCGGAACAAGTACGTCACGATCGCTCCAGCGAGGAAGCACACCACCAGGCCCCAGAGCAGCGCGGTGGTGCCTATGGACTTGAGCAGGATGGGGAACAGGAACGCCGTCAACACCGCGCCGACCTTGGCGAAGGACGCGGCGAAGCCGGCGCCCTTGCCCCGCACCTCGGTCGGGAAGACTTCGCCGGCAAGCAGATACGTCATGGCGTTCGGGCCGAAGTTGACCATGAAGTAGAACAGCGTGAAGCCGAGGAACAGCAACCACATCACGTTGCTGCCGTCGGGGCGGATGGACAGCCCGGAGAGCAGCAGGCCAACGGCGCAGCCGATGAAGCCCCAGATCTGCAATTTGATCCGTCCGACTTTGTCCACCAGAAGGATCGCGACGATGACGCCCAAGACGAACAGCACGTCCATCATGGCCGAGCCCTTGGCGCCCAGGATGTCGTTGTGGATGGTGTCAGACAGCCCGTGCGACTTCGACTCCTTGCCGATGACGGCGCCCAGGATCGTCGGCGTGAAGATGCCGATGCCGTAGACACCCAGGTCCTGCAGGAACCACGGAACCGAGGCCAGGATCGTCGCGCGACGGTTCTTCTTCTTGAACAGCGACAGGTAGGACCCGTGACCTTCGGCGGCCTTGGCCTTGGCCTCGTCGGCCAAGTGTCCTAGTGACACGCTCTTGGGGTACTGCGGAGTGCGCTTGAGCAGTTGGGTGGTGGCCTTCTCGCCGTCCGCGGTCCGGCCCTTCGCCACCAGCCAGTGCGGGCTCTCCGTGACGTACAAGCGCCCGATGACGACCAGGATCGCCGGCACGATCGCCGCCGCATACATCATCCGCCAGGCGCCCAGGTTCGGGTTCGCATACAGGATGCCGAAGCCCAGCGCCGTGCCGAAGAACGCTCCGATGGCCTGGAATGCGAAGGCGCTCAGCACCAGTCGGCCTCGCATCGACGTAGCGATGCTCTCCGAGATCACCATGTGCGCGGTGGGGTAGTCGCAGCCCAGCGCGATACCGGCCCCGAACAGACAGATGACCAGGGTGATGAAGTTGGGGGCGAGAGTCAGGCCCACCAAGAACACGGCGAAGATGATCATCTCGATGATGAACATCTTCTTGCGGCCGTAGCTGTCCGCCAAGCCACCGAGGGCCGTCGCACCGACCAGGATGCCCGCCAATGAGGACGCGGTCACCATGCCTTTCTCGGCTGCGTTCAGGTGGAATTGGATCGAGATCAGCGGCAGGGCAACGCCGGTCATGAACACGACCATGCCTTCGAAGAACTTGCCCGCGCAGGCCAGCGCCCAGATCCGGAACTGCATCGCGGTCATCGGCATTGACTTCAGCGCCGTGCCGTCGGGCCACTGGGGCAACTCGTCGATGTACTCCTGAACCGTCTTTCCGTTGACCTTCGGTGCCTGTTTTTGGTCGAGCGTGTCGGTCATGTCACCTCTCTCAGAGTCGTCGCCATCGACTTCGCCTGCCCGACGCCGCAGAGCGGCGACGCAGCGCGGTTTGGCTGGCATGCGTGACCCACGCTGACCAGCGTCAACCCCGCAGACGCTAAGTCAGACAACTTAACGGGCGCTAACACCCGGATGAATTCGGCAAACTGTGCTGAACTTCCAAGGAAGTCGGCGGTGCAGGGCGGCGGCTTGGTTGCCGTTTGCCCAAATCAGGGCCATATTCAGACCATTGAGCCTGCCGAAATACGCAATCCTGGGGAGTGCAGGCGGCGTCGCGGGCGGCAAACTCTTCGGACCCGCAATGGCTTCATCTGTTGTTTGCTTCCGGATTGATTCGATGTCGATATTGGTGACGTTTAATGCTCGCGGACGTGCTCGAAGCGACGCGCGGCGCTGAGGCGCGCACGACGTGGCATTTCCGGCCCGGCGAACGGGTGGCCGATGTGCGGCTGACAGGTTGTTTTTCGAGGAGGCAAACATGAAGCAGCACAAGGGATTTATGGCCGCCGCCGGCCTGCTCGTCGCGGGCAGTCTGGCGCTCTCGGCGTGTACGGGTTTCGACACTCCGCCGAAGTACGCCAAGGGCGTCAAGGTCGACTGCGGGGGCAAACAAGACCTGACCGGTAGCGGTTCGACCGCTCAAGCCAACGCGATGAGCCACTTCATCACGAGCTACGAGGAGTCCTGCTCGGGCAAGCAACTGAACTACGCTGCCACCGGCTCGGGCGCCGGCGTCTCGGACTTCCTCGGCGCAAAGACGGACTTCGGCGGCTCCGACTCACCGCTGAGCGGTGACGAGTACGCGGGCGCCAAACAGCGCTGCGGCGGCAACGACGCCTGGAACCTGCCGGCCGTCTTCGGCCCGATCGCGATCACCTTCAACGTCAAGACGACAGATGTGGTCAACTTCGACGCACCCACGCTGGCCAAGATCTTCAGCGGCGCCATCACGCGTTGGGACGACCCGGCCATCACCGCGCTGAACGGAAACATGCCCGCCGAGGACATCCACGTCATCTACCGCAGCGACGCATCCGGAACCAGCGACAACTTCCAGCAGTACCTGCAGGCCGCATCTGGCGGCGCCTGGACCAAGGGCGCCGGCAAGACCTTCAACGGAGGCGTTGGAACCTCCGCCCAAGGCAACGAGGGCACGTCGGAAGCCGTCAAGAACACCGAGGGCGCGATCAGCTACAACGAGTGGTCGTACGCGATGAAGCAGCACCTCGATGTGGCCGGGATCAAGACCGCCGGCGGCGTCGTCGGCATCGGCAACGACTGGGTCGGCAAGACCATCTCGGACGTCACGATCAAAGGTCAGGGCAACGACCTTGTTCTCGACTTGTCCAAGGTCTACGCCACCACTGCGCCGGGCGCCTACCCGATCCTGCTGGCCAGCTACGAACTCGTCTGCTCGAAATACCCTGACGCTCAGGTGGGTACAGCGGTGAAGGCGTTCATGCAATCGACCGTCACCACGGGGCAGCAAGGCCTCACCCCGCTCGGCTACATCCCGTTGCCGGCCGACTTCCAGACCAGGGTTGCCGCCGCCGTCAACAGCATCAGCTGAGACGTCGGCAACGGCTGTTTCGGCCGCGACGAGAAACGTCTCGATCTCGGCTAGCATCACGTATGGCCTTCGATGGCACCAAACGATCGATACCGTGTGCCGTCCTGCTCTTTGTCGCGGCGCTGTCGTCGGCGGCCCCGGCGTTAGCGGACCCGAATGACGGCGCGTTCGTTGATGCCCTCGCCAAGGGCGGGATCGTCCTTCCGGATGACAACGCCGCAATTGCCATGGCCCACACCGTGTGCGCCGGACTCGATCAGCGCGCCAAAACCAGCCTTCTCGCAATGAAGTTGATGAAGGATACGGACCTTTCGATGAAGCAGTCCGGCTACTTCATCGGCGCTGCCATCTCCGCCTACTGCCCGCAAAACGCTGGAAACGCCGACAATTCGACGCGCTATCTCTACCCCGGCCTCCCGCTGATGTGATCAGCCCGACGCCGGTAGGTCACGAATCAAAGATCGTCGTCCCGTAACCGCTGGGGCTCTCGGCGATGTATACCGGCCCCAGGTAGAAGGGCGTGTACCCGGAATTCACTGCACTTCCGGACGTAACAAATGGCCCGTCCGTTTGGGTCGTCGTGTACGAGTACAAGAGCGTCTCTCCGTTACCGGTGTACACCGAGATGGTTATTCCCGCCGGCACGATCCCCGAGGTCTGACCGGTGTCGAGCACCGATGACGGGATGAAGCCATACACGCCACCGGAATCGATTGCGACGGCAACGTGTTCGAGAGGTCCGTCACCGATCTTTACGTCCAGGGCGGTAGTCGGTGCTCCGGCCAGCGAGATGGTGCTTGGCAATGGGTTGGGACCGAGTTCCAGCACTCCCTGGGGTTCGTTGATGAGCGCACCTTGATCCAGGGTGCCCGGCAGTGCCGCTATCACAGTGCTGGTGCCCGGGAACCCGTTGTCCGGCCCAATGCCCAAAACGCCGACGGCGCCGCTAGAAGCAAAATAGTTCTCGAAGGCCGGCGTCGATCCGGTAGTGACGAGGTCTACGGCCGTCGGCGAGGTGACGATGCCATCTCCGAAACTCACTGTGGTGTCATACGTTTCGTAGGAGTACGTCAGCCCGCCGCTGTAACCGGCGGAGCCCCCATAGACTTCGCTGCCAAGGTCTTGCGTTGGGACGTACTGGGGTTCGATAACAAGTCCAGTGGATCCGGTGTCAACTATGACGGGCTCCAGCGGTCCGCCGTTTACCGAGATGTAGATCAGCGGTTGATGAAGATTGTTCATCGTCAACGGGATGGTTGCGTTCGCCAAACTGGGGGTGCCGTCGGTGCCACCAGGGGTGCCACCGGCGCCGCCGTCGCCGTTGATGCCGGGCGTCCCGACGGGGCCACCGCTGCCACCCGTGCCGCCGTTTCCGCCGTCGCCGCCATTGGCGGTGGTGCCCGTGGCGCCGGCAGCGCCCGCGTTTCCGCCGTCGCCACCGTTTCCGCCGGCGCCGCCATAGGCGTCGGACCCAACGTAAGCGGCGGTGCCGCCGTCGCCGGCGTTCCCGCCGTTGCCCCCCGGGCCGGCGTTGCCGACGGTGCTTCCGTTGCCGGCGGCGCCGCCGGTGCCGCCATTCCCGCCATTCCCGCCATTCATGCCTTGGATGTAGCCGTCGGTGCCGCCGCCGCCGTTCCCGCCGATGCCGCCCTGGCCGCCGTCACCGCCGGTGCCGGCGCTGAATCCCTGCCCGCCGTTGCCGCCGGAGCCCGCGGCACCGCCATCCCCGCCGGCGCCGCCGGTGCCGACGACCGTTGGCCCGTCGATGCCAGGCCCGTCGTGGTAGCCGTTGCCGGGCGCACCGCCCGCGCCGGCCGCCCCGCCGTCGCCGCCGTCGGCACCCTTGCCGCCGATGCTGTCGATGCTGTTGCCGCCATTGCCGCCGTTGCCCCCGACGCCGCCATCACCGCCGGCGCCGCCGCTGCCGTTGAACCCGTAATAGCCTGTGTTGCCGTCAGATTGGGCCGCGGCGCCACCTTGGCCCCCTTGGCCACCGGCCCCACCATCGCCGCCGGCAAAACCGGGGTTGTCGCCTGCCGCGCCGTTGCCGCCATCTCCGGCGGAGCCGCCAATGCCGCCGGCACCGCCGTTGCCGCCGCTGCCAAAGGAGACACCGGTGTGTAAGTTGTTGCTCCCTTGGCCAGGGCCTCCGCCGCTGCCTCCGTTTCCGCCGGAGCCGGCACTGCCGCCATTGCCGCCGGTGCCGCTAGCGGCCATGCCGCCGCTACCGCCTTGGCCGCCGCCGCCGCCATTCCCACCGTCACCGCCGCTGCCACCGGAGCCCGTGCTGACGTTGTAGGCTGCGCCTCCCTCTGCTCCTGCACCGCCATTGCCGCCGTTGGCGCCGTTTCCGCCGTTGCCGGCGTTACCGAACATCGACCCGCCGTTGCCGCCGTTGCCGCCGGCTCCACCGTTTTCACCGGTCGCGCCGTTGCCGCCGACACCGCCCGCGGGGCTGGTGGCTGTTCCGGTCGCACCGGTGCTGCCGGCCGCGCCGTCGGCGCCATTGCCGCCGTCCCCGCCGTTGCCGCCGTCGCCGATCAGGTCGGCATTCCCGCCGTTCCCGCCGCTGCCGCCATCGGCGCCGTCCCCACCGTCGCCGCCGTCACCGATCAGACCGGCGGCCCCGCCGCTACCGCCCTGGCCCAGCGCATCAGTGGCGCCGTTGCCGCCGTTGCCGAACCACAGCCCGCCGGCCTCGCCATTGGCCGCTGCCAACGTTGAGTCCGGCGTTCCGTTAGCGCCGTTGCCGATCAGGATGCCGCTGCCACCAATGTCGTGCCACAACGTATTGAGCTGAGCGTCGTACGCCGCGCCGGATTGGCTGGTGATCCACTCTTGCGCGAGCGTCTGGAGCATCGCGTCGAACGAACTAGCAGCAGGAGACGGATCGGACGCCGCCGGCAATGCCGAATCCGCAGAACTCGCAACAAGGCTGCCGATACCCAGATTGACCAAGGGATCCGCAGCTGACACGGAATCAAGGCCGGCCAACGGCTCCAACAGACTCGTAAGTGAATTAGCGATGGAGTTGACGATTGGGTCGATGACTACGTCAAACCCGTCGGCATGGGCAACCGGCGCGCTGGCCAGCGGAGTCATCGCCGCGCCCAGAAACGCGCCGGCAGCCGTCGCCAGACCGGCCACGCGACGATGCCGGCGCGCCTTAACCTGGCGCGGCCGAATTTCCCGCTTGCGTGGGCATTGAGCCATTCTGATCCTGAAAGAACCTGAGATTTCCCTTAAGCATTTGTAAGGTAGCCGCGAGATAGCCCTCGGGCGTGCGTATCCGCAAAAACGTCGGATACTTGCCAAGATGCCCGGCGCCCGCGCCAAGCGATTCAGCCGCCGCGGGCCTCGACCATCGCTGAACGGTTGACCTTGGTCGCGGCCGTTCGCGGGATCTGGTCGACGAATTCGACGGTCTTCGGCACCTTGTACGCGGCCAGCCGGGTCTTCGCGAAGACGATGACATCCCGCTCGGTCAGCGACTGTGTGCTGTCGGCCAGTTGAACCACCGCGTGTACCCGACGGCCCCACTCGCGGTCGGACAGCCCGATGACCACCACATCGGCGATGCCGTCGTGTTCGGCCAGCGCGCATTCCACCTCGGCGGGAAAGACATTGGCACCGCCGGTGACGATCATGTCGCTTCGGCGATCCGCGATGTAGAGATAGCCGTCGGCGTCGACGTGGCCGATATCGCCTGCTGTGCGGAATCCGTCGGGTGTCGACGGCAGCAGCGGCGCGCCGCCCAGATAGCGGTATCCGGCGCTCATCGGTGAGCGCAGATAAATCTCGCCAAGCTCACCGGGACTCACCGGCTCGCCCTGCGGGTCCAGGATGCGCACTTCGGTGTCCCGGAAACCGCGGCCGACGCTGCCAACGTGCGCCAGCCACTCGTCACCGCGTAATGCGGTGATGCCCAGGCCCTCGGTCATCCCGTAAGCCATCACGACCTGTTCCGGGCTGAGCAGGTCGAACCAGGTACGTAGCAGCGTATGTGGCATTACCGCGGCGCCCTGCAAGATCCACGCGACGCTGGATAGGTCCCGCCGGCGTATGTCGGGAAGGGCCGCGATGCGGGCGAGCATGGTCGGTGTGGCCGTGAAGTTGGTGACGCGGTAGCGTTCGATCACGTCGATAAAGGTTGCCGCATCGAACTTTTCGAGCACCACCAATCGGTCGCCGCCCAACAGATAGGTCATCGGTGAGAAGCCGTTGGTGTGATACATCGGAGCGGGCACCAGGATGGTCTGCGGCTGGGGCGTCGGCGACCAGGCGGCCAGAAATGGGAACGACGACTCCGGCGTCCAGATACCTTGCGCCAGCGTGAGAATGACCTTCGGCAGGCCGGTCGATCCGCTGCTGCAAATCCCGTTCGCGTTGGGGGATACGACCGCCGGCAACGGGTCGCCGGCCTGGTCGCCGGCGCGTGAAGTGAATGTCGACAGCGTCTGTTCGTCGACGGTGACCGCCGGGTCGATCACCTCGAGCACCCGGGACCGCTCCCAGTCGGGCAGATCCCAGCGCATCGGAACCGGGACAGCGCCGATCTTCCAACAACCCAGCACCGCCAGCACCAGGTGCTCGGAGTTGGGAATCGCCAGTGCGACAAGCGAACCGATCTCAGCGCCGCCGGCTTTCAGGGCCCGTCCCCACTGGTTGGCTCGGCGGTCCAATTCCGCGAAGGTCATCGAGCGCCCCGTACCGTCACGCGCGATGACGGTCAGCGCAATATCGTCACAACGCTGTTCGGCGAGCTGCTGAAGTTTGACGCCGAACGGAATTCCTTCGTCGAGCGGTTGGGAGGCCTTTTCAGCAGCGACGGGCTCGGTGCTCACGCCGATACCGGTCCAGAAAACAGCGTCTCGAACCCCCCGTCGCGGATACCGGGCAGCAGCCGCATCGCGAGCACCTCGGTGCTGACTGGCAGCCGGATCAGCGGCTGGGTGTGCCGGTCGAGCACGCTGACGTCGGACTCGTCGCAGAAGCCCAGCGCTCCCAGTAACTGGTGCGCGGCGCGCAGGACTAGTCGTGCGGTCTCGCCGGCCTTGAGACGGAGGATCAGTGCGTCAGCCGAACGCACCTGCGCCGGAACAGATTCGAATCGGCTGATGGTGTACTTGGCGAGTTCATGAAGACCGCGTGACGCGACAGCGGCGTCGGCGACCGTGAACCGGACCGCCTGGAAATCCGCCAGCGGCTTGCCGAACTGCATCCGCGCGACTACGTGCTGTCGAGTGATTTCAAGGCACTGCTGCACTGCGCCGACGATCCGCCAGGATCCCAGCGTCAGATGCAGATCGACGTCGGCGGCCGGCACCGTCCCGTCGGGCGGACCCACCGTGGCCGGAACCAGAAAGGGTCCGAGCTTGGCGGCAGTGCGTGATGACGGCTGCACTTGGTAGCGCGTGCCATCGAGGTCGGCGGCGATCCAGTCGCCGGCCAAGTCGCCGTGATCGATCCGGGGTGCTTCGGGATTCACCAAGGCGAGTCGGGCACCGTCGATCGCCATGAGCTCCTCGACGAGCGGATAGGGGAGGGCGGTTGCGCCGGCAGCCTGGCAGAGCACGGCGGCGGCCAGCCGATCGTCGGAAGAGGATCGCACGTCGAGGTCGAACGCGCCGAGGTCCGACAATGCGGTCCGGGCGTCCTGGCGGAGCCGGTCGTCGGTTTCGGCCTGCAGCGCGGCCTGGGGTCCGCCGAACCGGACGAGCCGTTTTGTGGCGACAGCGGAGAACTCGGCAATATCTTCTGGCAGAGCGGTTTTCATCCGTGAGCTCCCAAGGTTTCCCGCGCGACGAGCATCCGCTGCACTTCGATGGTTCCGGACGCGACCGTGGCCGCCTGGGCGTAGCGCCAGTGGTCTTCGACAGCACCATGCAGCGCCGCCGACGTGCCGCTGTCCAGCGCCGTCGGCCCGAGCACGTCGAACAGCAGCTCGGCCACTTGCTGGTCGCAGGTGGTGGTCGCGATGCGTGCGGCGCTGGCCGCGGCTCCGGCTGACGGGTCGTCCTGCAATGACACCGCGCGATAGGCCAGCAGCCGCGCGATTCGAAGGTCGATCAATGCCCGCACCCAGCGCGTGCGGATGGACTCGGGCAACTGATCCCAATCGTCACCGAGTTCGGTTTGCATCCGGTCGAGCAATGACTCGCACCGGGCGTAGCGG
>NZ_DATNJW010000078.1:0-7105 GCF_035603715.1 Mycobacterium sp.
AGCGAGATGCCGTTCTATCCGACGTCCTGGCACTCCATCGACGTCGACCGCGGCTGGGTCTTCTGCGAGTTCCAGAACCAGATGCGCGATCCCGGCGACGGGAGCATCCACCAGGCGGCCAATCTGTCGGTGATGAAATACGCCGGCGACGACTTGTGGAGTTATGAGGAAGACGCCTACAACCCGATGAACTTCCTGCCGATGGTGCGCGAGTACATCCAGCGGAGTTACACGCTGGGCAATGCCAGCGACGACGCGATCGCGTTCGCGAAAAACATGAACTGGGAATTGGGCTGACTGCCGCCTCCCGCTTCGGCCCGTAGGCTTTGGGATAAGCACTGCGCGACGATGTGGAGGCCTCACCGGTGGAGATTGCACTCAAGCAGAGGTTGCACTGGCTGGCGCTGCACGGATTTGTCCGCGGCGGCGCCTCGATCGGCGCGCGACGGGGTGACCTGCAGGCGCGCTTGATCGCCGACCCGACCGTCAAGGCGAACCCGGCGCCTTTCTACGAGGAGGTGCGGTCGCGCGGTCCGTTGGTGCGATCCCGGATCGGCTACATCACCGCGGACCATGCGATCGGGCACGAGTTGCTGCGTTCCGATGACTTCCGGGTGCTGTCGATCGGATCGAACCTGCCCGCGCCGCTGAAGTGGCTCGAGCTTCGTTTCCGCGACGACCTGCTGCACCCACTGCTTCCGCCGTCGCTGCTGGCCGTGGAGCCGCCGGACCACACTCGCTACCGCAAGACGGTGTCGTCGGTGTTCACCCACCGCGCGGTTTCCGCACTACGGGACGGGGTCGAACAGACCGCGGAGTCCTTGCTCGGTGAGCTTTCTCGCGAGCCGGGCGTCGTCGACATTGTCGACCGATACTGCGCCCAGCTTCCGGTGGCGATCATCAGCGACATCCTGGGAGTGCCGGACAACGATCGTCAGCGCATTCTCGAGTTCGGCGAGCTTGCCGCGCCCAGCTTGGATTTCGGGCTGCCCTGGCCGCAATACCGGCGGGTGCAGCGCGGGATCGCCGGCTTCAACTTCTGGCTGGATACACATCTGGACAAGCTGCGCCGCGCTCCCGGTGACGATTTGATGAGCCAACTGATCCGCAAGGCTGAAAGTGGTTCGCCGGAAACGTATCTCGATCACGACGAGCTTCGGGCGGTCGCCGGTCTGGTCTTGGCAGCTGGATTCGAGACGACGGTGAACCTGCTGGGCAATGGGATTCGCATGCTGCTCGACAACCCCCAACATCTCCGCACGCTCAGGCAGCGGCCCGAGCTGTGGGCAGGTGCCGTCGAAGAGATTTTGCGTCTGGAGTCGCCCGTCCAGATGACTGCCCGGAGCGCGTTGAACGACACCGTGATAGCTGGTCACCCGATCAGCCAAGGCGAACTGGTCATCGTGTATGTCGCCGCGGCAAACCGCGATCCGGCCGTTTTCGCCGACCCGAACGCGTTCGACATCGAACGCGACAACGCCGGCAAACATCTGGCGTTCTCCGGCGGTCGGCACTTTTGCCTGGGCGCGGCTTTGGCCCGCGCCGAAGGCGAAGTGGGATTGCGATCGTTTTTCGATCGCTTCCCCGACGTGCGCTCTGCGGGCGCAGGCAGCCGCCGGGACACCCGGGTGCTGCATGGGTGGTCGACGCTGCCGGTGACCTTGGGCCCGGCCAGGTCGATGGCTACGCGCTAGCCGCTCGACTTTCCGCCGAAGTAGCATTCCAGCGTCATGGTGCACACCAGCTGACCGGTGCGGTTGAACATGGTGCCCTGTGCCAATCCGCGACCGCCGATGCCACTGGGTGAATGCTGCTCGTAGAGCAGCCAATCCGACACATCCGGCGGGTGATGGAACCACACCGCCAGATCCATCAGGGCCGAAAAGCCCGGTCCCAGTGGCGTCGTGCCGCGCGCGATCATGGCCGACTCGAGCAGCGTGCGGCCCGCAACGAAGGCAACCAGGCAGGCGGCGACTATCGGGTCAGCCGGGGCAATGCCGCTGGGGCGCCACCACATTCGTATGCGTGCGGGCGGGGGCTCGGCCATGTCAGATGCCAGCCGGGCCGACGGGTCCACGTATCGCCAGTCGATGGGCTGCTCGCGCACCCACCAGCCACCACGTTCGTCGGCGTGGTCGCTGTGCTGCTCGGCGAAGGTCGGCACCGATTCAGGATCCGGTAGGTCCGGCGGAAGTTGTTGGTAAACAGCGCTTTCAACGGACTTACTGAACGATGCGATGCCTTCGAGCAGTATCGAGCCGAATTGGCGGGCAGTCACACGCCGGGCGGAGAAGGTGCCGCCGTCATGCAGCGCCGTGACTTCGAAGTCCACCGGATGCCGAGCGTCACCGGCCCGAAGGAAATACATGTGCATGCTGTGCGGTAAGCGCTCGGGCACAGTGCGACTGGCTGCCATCAGAGCCTGGGCCGCGATGTGGCCGCCGGAGATGTGATGCGCGATTTCGTCGATCTGGTTTCCGACGAAGAACTCCGCATTGACCTGTTCGAGGTCGAGCGTATCGAGGAGTTGGCTCAGCGTGATGATGGGCGGCGGAGAGGTCACGCACGCATCATGCCGTTAAGACAGGTAGCGGCCAAACCACTCCAGCACCCGCCGCCAGGCATCCTCGGCGGCGGCCGCGTTGTAGCGGGGCCCGGTGTTGTTGAAGAACGCATGGTCGGCATCGGGTTCGACTACGATCTCGTGGATCAGCCCGGCGCGCTCGAGCGCGGCCTTGGCCGCCGGCTCCGAATCGGTCACGCGCTTGTCCAGGGCGCCGTAGAACGCCAGCACCGCAGTGGACCTGTCGCCGCTGAAGTCGTGATTATCGGGAAGTGGACCGTAGAACGGCACCGCAGCAGACAGGCGTGCCGTGTGAGAGGCCAGTAGCTGCCACACCAGCCCGCCGCCGAAGCAGAATCCGACGACGGCGAGCTTCCCGCCGGGGACCCGGTTCTGCAGTTCCTGGATGCCGGAATTCAGGTCGGCGATGAACCGGTCCGACGGTGCGGTGGCCAGTGCGGCGGTGGCCTTTGCGGGGTCGTCGAACTGTCCAGTCCCGCCTTCCTCGGACAGCAGGTCGACCGCCAGCGCCGAGTAGCCGGCTCCGGCGAAACGTTCGGCCACCGACCGGACCCAATCGTTGAGCCCCTTGTTTTCATGAATGATCAGCACCCCGCGACGGGCGTTGTGGGCCTGTGCCCAGGCACCTTGGAGTTCGCCACGCGGACCGGCCCAGGTGATCGGCTCGGTGGGCAGCGCCTGCTTGGCGCCCGGCCCCTCCACCCCCTCGCCCGATTGTGCGTGAAGTGGTTGGCTGGGCTTGTCGTCACAGGCCGCGATCAACGAGGCCGCAGCGCCGGCGCTGAACCCGAGCAGCGCCAGCCGCCGGAACGCTTCACGTCTGGTCAGCAATCCGTCGACGTGATCGGTGGCGATTTCCTCGGCGATGTATTGCTGTAGCGAAGTCATCATGGCGAGTATGCGCCACAATCTGTCCTCGTGCCCGGATGACGCTGCCGCACTGGATCAGTCGAAACTATCCGGGTCAGCCACCGGGATCAGCAGATGAGACGGAGTGGGCCCACCTTGGTGCAGTCGATAGGTGCCACCGGCCAGCGCGCGGCGGGCGGGCACGGTCGGCACGAGGTGCGGAAAGTCGAACGTGGTCACTGTGAGTCGCAGCCGGTGACCCGACTCCAGCAGCGCGGCGGTCGGGAAGACCTCGATGTCGTAGCGGGTCAATTCGCCCGGCACCACCGGTTTGACGGCTGACCGAGTGCTGATGTGGTGCGGCTTGAGCACGGTGCCGTCCGACAGATACCAGGTGCGGTCCGCGTCCAGCGCGCGATGGGAGCCCAGAAGGGCGCCCTGGGTCAGCGGTCGGCACGCGCCGTCGGGTGCAACGTCGTCGATATGGGCGACCCACAGCGACTCGGTGGTGTCCGCGGTGGCATTGATGGTCAGCGTGATCGGTCCGGCGATCAACGTCGGCGAGCCGAAGACTTCGGTGGTGTAGGTGAGCGCGCCGCGCTGCACTCGCCGATTGTCCTGGTCGTAGCGGGTGTTTCCGCCGCGCTGGGTGCGCATGAAGCTGGTCAGCCCGAGCGTCCACTGCTCGACGCTTCGGCCGGCCACCGGACCACGGCCCACGTATTTGATTGTGGCCGTCGAGGTTTCGGGTGCGCAATCGGCGGTCAGGTGGCCGGCCTCGGAGAGATAGAACCGGGTCGGTGTCGCCGTAGGGAGCGGATATTCGCGGGCATGGAACCACCGCGGGCTTCCGATGGCCTGAAAGGTGAACGGAGACCCGGACATCGCCGCTGCCGCGTCGTCGTTCAGCCAGTAATCGAACCAGCGCAGCTGTAGCGCGTGGAGATGCAGGCCGCCGTAGTCGGAGACGTGGTACCAGGGGCCCATCATCAGTCGCAGCTGCTCGGACACCGGCTGGCCGGGTTGCATCGGCTGTTCGTCGGGTCGCCCCGCGTACGCGTTCTGCAGCGCGGCGTAATTCAGCGGAGCGCCACGCTGGAAGGCGTCATGCCAACCGCCGACGAGGAAAACGGCCACCTTGTTGGCGACCACGCTCGGCAGCACCGTGCCAGGCCGCATGGCATCCCAGAACGGCCCGTCGAACGCGGTTTCGCCGCCGGCGACGGCGTCGGCGATCAACGGCCGGAAGTAGTTGCGCTGATCGCGCCCGCGCTTGCGTACACCGGCAAACCCACCGGCCCGGGGCCGCGGATGCTTGCCGCGATTGATGACTTCCAGCGCCGGGTTGACGACGTTGAGCAGCCGGTAGACCCCACCGTAGGCCCGCACCGTGCGCAGGTGCGGCGCCCCGCCCATCGCCGCTGCGTCGCGGTAGAAGTCGCGCGCCGACATCACCGGGAAGATCGCTTTGAGCGGCGAATCCGGCCCGATAGCGGCGGCGGTGAACAGCTGGTTGATCGCCAGGTAGGACACCCCGAACATGCCGACCCGCCCGTTGGCGTTGGGCAGCTTGGATGCCCAGTCGACGAGCTCAACGCCGTCCTGCGACTGCCGTGGGCCGAACATCTCGAACGCACCGTCTGAGACACCGCATCCCCGGACGTCGACCATCACCTCGATGTAGCCCCGCTTGATCAAATACGGGGTGGGACCGCCGCCGATTTGGGCGGCCGGCGGCGGGGCTTTCTTGCCGTACGGCGTCATCGACATCAGCACCGGGAACGGCCCACTGGCGGGCCGGTCGGTGCCGGGCTCGGTGGGGTAATGAATGTCGACCCGCAGCTCGACGCCGTCGCTCATCCGCACCGCGACGTTGTGCTCAATGCCCGTCCCGTACTGCGCCGCCCTGGGCTCCCACGACGGCGAGTAGGGCGACGGACGGGTTTCGCGGACACGTCTGCGTCGCGATCGCAGCGTTGGCATCCCCACCTCCTGCACGCATCATTGCCTGGCCAGACTGTAAAGATCCGCTGATGCTTGCCCCGCACGGGGGTTCCCGGTAAGCCTTAGTCCATGTCGGTTGAGAAAGCGGTGCTCGGACTGTGGCAGGCCCTATCAGGTCGGGACTGGGAAGCCGTCAAAACGCTCCTGTCCGCGGATTGCATCTATGTCGACATGCCGGTCGGGCCGACCCTGGCCGCTCGGGGGCCCGACGACATCGTCAAGCGACTCAAGGTCGGGCTCGAGCCGCTGGCGGCCTACGAGAATCACGACGGGGTGCTGGTGTCCAACGGCAGCGACGTCATGTACGAGCACTCCGAAACCTGGAAGTGGATAAGTGGCGAAACGGCTGTGCTGCAATTCGTTTCGGTCCACCGCGTCGTTGACGGCAAAGTGACGCTCTGGAAAGACTATTGGGACATGGGCAGCATGACCGCGCAGGCGCCGCCGACGTGGTTAGAAGACCTCGGGACCGCTGACACGTCATGGATTTTCGACGCGACGGGACTGATCTAAAAGAGGCCGCCATCGGCACCACTCGGCCGCTTGCTATCGATGGACAGCGCACGCGAGTTCACGACGTTGAGGGGACGGGCGCGCGGCGGTCCTACCATGGCGTTCTGGGTGACACGACGGCATCGACGGCGAAGACACGGCGACGCGCCAAGTATGTGCCCACTTGGTCTAGCCGCCGCCACCACCGCCGCCGCCGCCGACGCCGGCGTTGTAACCAGCGTTGGGGCAATAGGTCGCATGCGCGATATTGACCATGGCTCCGACATCGTGCACATGGATGTTGTCCGGGTCCATGTTGGCGTGGATGCTGGTGGCAATATGTTGTGGCGTCCAATTAAATTCGAGATCGTTGCAGATGAGGTAGGCCATCCCGATGAGCGCATCGTCGTCGCCGGCCGGCCACGTGAGACCGGAGTCCCGTAGTTGATTGAGGTATGCGTCATCAGTCGGATTGGCACTTGCAACCGCAGCACTGGAAACCAGGGCAGCGCTAGCGATTATCGGGATGGTGAGTGCGGCCCGCCAGCGAAGTGAGGACATGTGACGCCTTTCCTTAGTTGTCGGCGTTGATGGTGCCATCAATTTGCCGCGACCACGCCAACTCGGCCATGCCGGTCCGCGGATAAGTCGGAGACGACGAGTGTGTCGTCCGCCGCCGCGTGCACCAGTCTCGTGTCGTCGACACGCCCGGTGTCGTCTTCCATAGCGACCGAATTTATGCCGTCACCGGGCGCCATCTCGGTGGTTTCGCAGTGAAGGATGTTGCTCGACGCTGGCAGCGGCCCACGCGTGCGGGACGGTCTGCGCGAAGTCGGCCCGCATCCCCACGAACTGGGACATCAAGCACAACAGCTGACGTCACCGCCAGGGGAAGGGCCGGAGAAAGTTCCGTAAGAGAGAGTCTTTGCCTGAGAACACTCAGCCCACGTAGCAAGCCGCCGGCCCTTCCGGCCCGCTAGTGTACCCGCGCAAACTCAGCTGCCGCCTTGACGCAATTCGGCGGCATCCCAAGTCGCGCAATGCGAGGAGCTACGGCGGGGTCGAACCCTCAACGTCGGTGAACAAAAACGTCACAACACCCGAAGGAGCGGACATCTCTGCAGAATGTCACAACGAACCCAGGGTTGTGGGCTTCAAACGAGCTTCCGTTGGGCG
>NZ_DATNJW010000079.1:0-15437 GCF_035603715.1 Mycobacterium sp.
GTGAGCGCCTCTTCGACTTGAGCGTTTTCCGGGTTGGCGGCATACAGGTCCTGCAACACCTCGCGCGCGGTGTCCTCGTCGCCGTCGGCGCGCAGCGACAACGCCCTGGCCAACGCCCCGTCGACGGCGGCGACGGCCACCGGACCGTCTGGATCCTCGAGGTAGGACAGCGCGGCAGCAAACATGCCCAGCCGCGCCAACGAAATACCCAGCGCCACCTTCACGGCGTGCGCGAAGTGCTCGTCGAGATCGGGATCGTTCACGATCGGGGACAGCAGTTTGACCACGTCAGACCAGCGCTCAGCGCGGTAGTGGACGATCGAACCAACCCAGCGGGCCTCCCGCGAGCTCGGTCGACGCCGGGTGACATCGCTGACCAGTTGATACGCGGCAGCAAAACGCCCGTCACCGGCCAGCGCCGCGGCGTAGGCAAGATGGAAATCGTCGGGTTCGGTGGCGCGGAACTTCAGGTACAGACCAGTGTCGTACAGGAAGCCCAATGCATCCGGCGCCAATTCCACGTGGCGTTGCAACACTCCTGCCGTCGCTACATTGTGCGAAATCGCTTCCAGCACAGGCAGAGACAGATCGCCGGCGGCGGCCAGCCCGACCCATGCGTCGGCCTGATCGTGGGCGATGCGGACCAGGCCGGTGAACCCGGAGCGGGCGGCGGCCAGGTCTGCGGGGCGCTTGCGGTCATAGATAGTCAGCCCGAGCGCGCGGCAGCAGGTCGCGAATCGACTCGTTACGTCATCGTCCACCCTGACAGTTGTCGGCCGGGTGGCGACACTGCCGGTGTCAGCGATTTCCACGCCTCAGTCTCCCCTTCGGACGTAGTGTTGCCTAAGCTAACTTCGGGCGAAGTTAGCATTGCATAAGCTAGGTGTCGAGACGCACGTATTCGCTGGATGCGTGGCCTCGCTCACTCGGCTGCGAAAGCTCAAGCGCTGCAGGTCAGTCCACCTGAAGGCCGCCCCGGAACGTCTTTTGGGCGCGACGAGACTGTTAGGCCTCCCCGCTTGGTAGCGCAGTGGCTTAATGAAAATGGATGTCATTAGCGAAGAACTGTACGGCATCGGGATCTCACTTTTTGACGGCCCTGACCAAAGTGTTCCGGGCGATCATCGGTCCGGCCTCGATATCCGGTCCGGGCACCGGGCGGCCCACGTCGCGGAGGTACTCCGCCAGCGGCGTCGCGACCGCGGTCCAGCCGTGTTCGTCGAACCATTGTTGGGCCGGGTCGTGCTGCTCGTTGTAGATCAGTTGGAAGAACAACCGGTCGTCGCCCTCGGCCCGAGCCGCGCGCTCTCCCGCGACGGCAGCGTCGAACGCTTCGTCAGGCAGCGCCGCGCTCTCTTCTACCGCGACATGACTTCCCGAACTGGCCAGCGCGTCGATCCCGGTGAACAGCTGCTCCCGCGCGGCGACGGGCAGATAGATCAGTAGACCTTCGACGATCCACGCCGACGGCTTCGTAGGATCGAAACCGCTGTCCCGCAACGCCTGCGGCCAATCCTCACGGAGGTCGATGGCGACCTCACGGCGTTCGGCGTGGGGCGTCGCTCCCTGCTCGCTCAGCACCTCGCGCTTGAAATCGAGAACCTGTGGACGGTCCAGCTCGAAGATCGTCGTCGCGTCGGGCCAGGACAACCGGTAGGCGCGAGAGTCCAGACCGGCGGCCACGATCACCACCTGCCGGACACCGGCGTCTGCGGCTCGCCGGAAGTAGTCGTCGAAATATCTGGTACGTGCGCCCTGGAAGTTGACGAAATGCTGGCCCCAGTCGGCCGATTTCAACGCATGTTCGGGCAGCTTGCCGTCGAGTACGGCAGCCGAGGGTCCACCCACCGTCCGGCAGAACGCCTCGGCAAATGAGTCGAGTGCCAACGGGTCAGGCTTCTGCGCCTCCAATGCGCGGGCGGTAGCGACAAGTAACGCAGTCGCGCCGACAGTCGTCGTGATGTCCCAGTTATCGTCGTCAGTACGCACGCCAACCGACCCTACGCGCGCCGAACACCGCGCTTACGTCGTCCGATCCAGCCACGACGGCATTCAATACGACGTTGTGTCGTAGAACAAGACCCCGTCCCGGTAGGGGGTATTCGGCGTTACACCAACGGGCGGCCGGCTTTGATCCGTCGATCCACATCGCGCAGCAGCAGGTTGAACGGAAACTGCCGGACAAACCGCGGCATAGCGTTGTTCACCGTACGCAGCACAGCGATCAGCCGGTCGAAGCGCCGCTGTGTGGCGGCATCCCACGAGAAGCGCATCTCGTCCCGAAATCGTTGTGGCAGAAAGCCTGCGGTGAGCAGCAGACCGAGCTTTTCCGGTTGCCGTCGCACGAACTCGGGGAGACGCAGGGCTTGTATCCGGCCGACGGCGATCGGGTACAGGTAGTTGCGAACGGAGTCGTCGATGTGGACCTTCTCGAGTTGCTCGTTCCAGTAGCGGTCGAACGCGGCCCGGTCGGCCGGCCACATCTCCGGCGGCACCTGCAGCGTGGAGCCGAGCACGACCGCTTCTTGATAGTGACGATCGGCGTCCCGATCGTCCATCTCGCCGATGAACATCCGATAGAAGTCGACCCCGCCCTTGTAAAGGCAAGCCGCCACCCACAATTGCAGGTCGGGGTCGAAAGCGTTGTATTGCACCGGGCTGTCCGGAGTCGAGTAGACCTGGGCGTGCGCACGGTCCACCGCTCGCCGAAACGCCGCCTTCTGAGTGTCGGTACCCGCCATCGCGACGGCGAGATAGGTGAACGTGGTGCGGGCCCGCTTGATCGGATGCAGGTCGACGCGGCCGCTCTCGACGCGGCTCTCCATCACGCCGTACCCGACACCGGGCCGCGCCAGCTGCATGATCACGTTCGCCGGGCCCAGTAGCAGGGCCATTCCCATCAACGTGTCACCGAGTTGCGGCGTCCGCCGCGGTCGACGCCCGGCGACCGGTGGCTCGCTCACCGCACGCTCGACATGCCTGATCGGTTCGCTGACCGTCATCGCTCACCTGCTCGCTAATTGTGAGAACGCTTGTTTCCTGATATTGCAGGCCGCAGGTACCGGTGTCAAGATGGCACTCATGGCGACTGCCCCGAGGACCACCGCACGGCCCTACGGCGGCGTCGATGCCGCCGATCGCCTGGCAACCCGCCGGGCCAGGCTGTTAGAGGCCGGGCTCGATCTGCTCGGCGGCGACGATGCCGCGGAATTGACCGTGCGCGGGGTCTGCCGACGGGCCGGTCTGGCGGCACGCTACTTCTACGAAAGCTTTGCGGACAAAGACGAATTGATTGGTGCGGTGTTCGACTCGGTGATCGCCGAGCTGGCCTTCACGACTCAGGCCGCCGTAGACGCCGCACCGCCGGAGCAGCAGACCCGCGCCGGCATGACCAACATCGTCCGCACGATCGGTGGCGACCGGCGAGTGGGGCGCCTGTTGTTCAGCGTGCAGTTGGCCAACACCGTGCTGGCCCGGAAACGGGTCGAATCCAACGCGCTGTTCGCGATGCTTTCGGGCCGTCATGCCGGGAACACGCTGCGGGTTCCGCAGAACGACCGGATCACGGCTGCCGCACATTTCGTGGTCGGCGGGGTGGCGCAAAGTATCAGCGCCTGGCTGGCCGGCGACGTACGGCTCGAGCCAGATCAGCTGGTCGACCAGCTCACATCACTTATCAACGAGTTGGGCAACCCGAGTCTGTATCGCGATTGATGCCCTAGTGGGTGGCGGGGATGCGGCGATCGGCGGACGTCTTGGGCACGGTCTGAACGTCGTTCGTGGTGAATTCCTTGATCCAGCAAGCGAACTCGAGCGTTATTCCGTCGGGGTCCTGGAAGTAGAACGACCGCACGTAGACACCGGGATGCAGTGCGGCCGCGACCTGCCGCTCGCTCTCGTCATGGTTGAGCACCGGGCCCACCCGCACGCCCTTGTCCTTCAGTCGCTGCCGATAGGCGTCGAACTTTTCGGCCGGCACGTGGAACGCCAGGTGGTTCATGGTGCTCACCGCGCTGGTGATCTCGCCGATACCCGGAATGGCGGCCGGCGACGACAGGCCCGGCACTCGGTCGGGCGCGTCGGCGAACCAAAAAAACGCGACGCAGTCGCCGTTGCCGGCGTCGAAGAAGAAGTGCTGCCCGGCACCCCCGGGCAGGTCCAGCGATTTGATCAACGGCATACCGAGCACGTTGCTGTAGAAGTCCACCGTGCGGGCCATGTCCGAGCACACCAGCGCGACATGGTTGATGCCGCCGAGTTCGAATTCGGAATTGCGGTTGTGCGGCTTGATCATCCCCGGGCTCCCGTCCGTCCGCGTGGCGCTTGGCTGGTTCCGTGGCGGAGATCCGAATCTGAACCTAACATCAGATTCAGGTCAATTCCAGAGCAGCGCCGTTCCCGGGATCGAGGGGATCCCAGTCACGACGAAGGGGGCCCGTCGGTGTCTACCGTGTCCGACTCGTCCAGCAGTCGTGCGCCGCTACCGACCAACCGCGGCCGTCAAACGCAGGTTGCCATCGACGCGGCGGCCCGGACTGTCATTGCCCGCAAAGGCATCCTGGCCACCACCATCGCCGACATCGCCGCCGAGGCCGGCCGGTCGACGGCGTCGTTCTACAACTACTACGACTCCAAGGAGGCGATGGTCCGCGAGTGGGCACTGCGGTTCCGCGCCGAGTTCGGCGAGCGGTCCAAGCCGGTTATCCGGCACGGGCTGTCGACGCGGGAGCGAGCCCACCAGGCCGCAGCGGCGTACTGGCACGCCTACAAACATCGGTTGCCAGAGATGATCAGCATCTCGCAGCTGGCGATGGTCAACGACGACTTCGCCAAATACTGGGGTGACATCTGCGATATTTCAACGTCTTTCATCACCGAGATGGTGCGACGTGCCCAGGCCGACGGATATTGCGCGGGCGACGACCCGCAGCTGATCGCCGTCGCGATCGTCGCGATGCTGAACCAATTCTGCTATCTGCAACTGGCCGGACCGGCGTCGCGCCAGGACGACAGACCCGACGACGAGGCCTGCATCGCCACGTTGACGAATATCTTCTACCGAGCCATCTACTGCGAGGAGGAACGCTGACGTGGGTCGCACCGCCGGCACGCCCGGGGTTATTCGAGAATTCATCGGGCTGCCGTCGCCGACCGGGCGGCGCGCCGGCGCGGGCGGGCACCCGTGCCAAGGGTTGTATTACCGCGGCGTCGGGCGCAAACCGAAGGTCGCGGTGATCGCGGCCCACTATCAGATCGACTTCTCCGAGCACTATCTCGCCGACTACCTGGCGACCCGTGGGATCGGATTTCTCGGCTGGAACACCCGGTTCCGCGGGTTCGAGAGCAGCTTCTTGCTCGACCATGCGCTGGTCGATATCGGCGTCGGGGTTCGCTGGCTACGCGAGACGCAAGCCGTGGAAACGATTGTCCTGCTGGGTAATTCCGGAGGCGGGTCGCTGATGGCCGCATACCAGGCGCAGGCGGCCGACCCGCACGTGACGCCAATGGCAGGTATGCGACCGGCGGCCGGTCTTACCGACCTGCTGCCAGCCGACGGCTACGTGGCCAGCGCCGCACACCCGGGGCGCCCGGACGTGCTGACCGCGTGGATGGACGGCGCCGTCGTCGACGAGAACGATCCCGTCGCCACCGACTCCGACCTGGATCTTTTCGACCCGCACAACGGCCCGCCGTATTCGCCGGAATTCCTGGCCCGGTATCGCTCAGCGCAGGTTGCGCGTAACCACAGCATCACCGATTGGGTCGAGACAGAGCTGAAACGTGTTCGCGCCGTCGGGTTTACCGACCGCCCGTTCACCGTGATGCGGACGTGGGCCGATCCGCGGATGGTTGATCCGACGATTGAGCCGACCAACCGTCAGCCGAATACCTGCTACGCCGGACCGCCGGTCAAGGCCAACCGGTCCGCGCACGGCATCGCGGCGGCCTGCACGTTGCGCAGCTGGCTGGCGATGTGGAGTCTGCGAACGGCGCAGACCAGGGCCGAGCCGCACCTAGCCCGGATCACCTGCCCCGCCCTGGTGATCAACGCCGAGGCCGATACCGGTGTGTTCCCGTCGGATGCTCAGCGCATCTACGACGCACTGGCCAGCACCGACAAGTCCCAGTGCGCGATCAACACCGATCACTACTTCACCACACCGGGTGCGCGCAGCGAGCAGGCTGACACCATCGCCAAATGGATTGCCAAGCGGTGGCGTTAAGGGTCCTCGCCCACTTCGTTCCCGGCCCGAAGGTGCTGGATTTCCTTGCGCCGGAATCTGATTGGCTTGACATCCGCTGGTGTGCCGATGACGACTCCGCCGAGGCGCACGAGGCCTTCCACCGGGAAATAGCCGAGGCCGACGTGATTTGGCATGTGCTGCGGCCACTTTCCGCGGCCGATTTGTCCCGGGGGGCTCGCCTGCGGCTGGTGCACAAGTTCGGCGCCGGGGTCAATACCATCGACGTCGACGCCGCCACCGAACGCGGTGTCGCCGTTGCCAACATGCCCGGCGCCAACGCGCCGTCGGTAGCCGAGGGAACGGTGCTGTTGATGCTGGCGGCCTTGCGCCGCCTCCCGGTGCTGGATCAGGCGACTCGCGACGGCCGCGGCTGGCCGTCCGACCCGCAACTCGGCGAGACGGTCCGCGACATCGGAGCGTGCACGGTTGGGCTGGTCGGCTACGGCAACATCGCGAAACAGGTCGCGGGCATCGTCGCCGCGATGGGTGCCACGGTGCTGCACACCAGCACCGGCGACGACGGGCTGCCCGGCTGGCGACCGCTGCCGGAGCTACTGAGCGCCAGCGACATCGTCTCGCTGCACCTGCCATTGACGGCAGACACCGACGGACTGCTGGGCGCAGCCGCGCTGGCTCGGATGAAACCCAGTGCGGTGCTGGTCAATACGTCACGCGGCCCGATCGTCGACGAAAACGCCCTGGTCGATGCGCTTCGTGACGGCCGGTTGGCCGCGGCCGGTCTCGATGTCTTCGGCATCGAGCCCGTAGCGCCGGACAATCCGCTGCTGAGCCTGGACAACGTCGTCCTCACCCCGCACGTCACCTGGTACACCGTCGACACCATGCGGCGTTATCTGGTCGAAGCCGTCGCCAACTGCCGCCGGCTGCGGGACGGCCAGCGGCTGGCCCATGTAGTCAACCAACCCACCGGTTATTAGATTGGGGGTCGAGCTGCCATAGGCCCCGGGCAACCCGAAGGAAGGCGACCAATGCCGATCGCAATCAACCCCGAGCATCAAGACCTGGCCGATTCGGTGCGATCTTTGGTGGCGCGAGTAGCGCCGTCGGAGGTCTTGCACGCCGCGCTGGAGACGCCGATCGACAACCCTCCGCCGTACTGGCGGGCCGCAGCCGACCAGGGCCTGCAGGGCGTCCATTTGGCCGAATCCGTTGGCGGTCAGGGTTTCGGCATCCTCGAGCTCGCTGTCGTGCTCGCCGAGTTCGGCTACGGCGCGGTGCCCGGCCCGTTCGTGCAGTCGGCGATCGCCAGTGCGCTGATCTCGGCACACGACCCGGACGCCAAGGCCCTCCCCGACCTGGCCTCCGGTGCGGCCATCGCCGCGTACGCCCTGGACGCCGGCCTGACCGCGACGCGACAGGGCGACGCGCTGGTGATCCGCGGGGAAATCCGCGCGGTGCCGGCCGCCGCCGAAGCGTCGCTGCTGGTGTTGCCGGTGGCGATCGACAGCGGCGAAGAGTGGGTGGTGCTGCGCGCCGACCAGCTCGAGATCGAACCGGTCGCGAGCGTGGACCCGCTGCGACCGATCGCGCATGTGCGCGCCAACGCCATCGAGGTTGCAGACGACGTTGTGTTGAGCAACCTCAGCGTCGTGGTCGCGAAGGCGCTGATTTCCACGCTGCTGTCGGCGGAAGCGGTCGGCGTCGCGCGGTGGGCCACCGACACGGCCTCGGACTACGCCAAGATCCGCGAGCAATTCGGCCGGCCGATCGGTCAGTTCCAAGCCGTCAAGCACAAGTGTGCCGAGATGATCGCCGACACCGAACGCGCCACGGCCGCCGTCTGGGATGCGGCGCGCGCCGTCGATGAATCCCGCGAAAACAACTGGGACACCAAAGGTTCCGCGGTCGAGTTCGCCGCGGCGGTGGCGGCGACGCTGGCGCCGGCGGCCGCTCAGCGTTGCACCCAGGACTGCATTCAGGTGCACGGCGGTATCGGATTCACCTGGGAGCACGACGCAGGCGTCTACTACCGTCGCGCGCTGGTTCTGGCCGCCGCTTTCGGCCGCAGATCCGAGTACCCGCAGCGGGTTGTCGACACCGCCACCACCACGGGTATGCGCACGCTCGATATCGATCTCGACCCCGACACCGAGAAGCTGCGCGATGAGATCCGCGAGGAGGTCGCGGCGCTCAAGGGAATAGCGCGCGAGGAGCGCAACACCGCGATCGCCGAGGGCGGGTGGGTGCTGCCCTATCTGCCCACCCCGTGGGGACGCGACGCCGGGCCCGTCGAGCAGATCATCATCGCCCAGGAGTTCAGCAGCGGGCGGGTCAGACGGCCACCGATCGGCATCGCGGCCTGGATTGTGCCGTCGATCGTGGCGTTCGGCACCGAGGAGCAGAAGCAACGCTTCCTGCCGCCGACGTTCCGCGGCGAAATGATCTGGTGCCAGCTGTTTTCCGAACCAGGAGCCGGATCCGATCTGGCCGGCTTGACCACCAAAGCCACCAAGGTCGACGGCGGCTGGCGCATCACCGGACAAAAGATCTGGACCACCGCAGCGCAGTTCTCTCAGTGGGGCGCGCTGCTGGCCAGAACGGACCCGAGCGCACCGAAGCACAACGGCATCACCTACTTCCTGCTGGACATGCGCAGCGATGGCGTCGAGGTGAAGCCGTTGCGTGAGCTCACCGGCGGCGCGATGTTCAACACCGTGTTCATCGACGACGTGTTCGTGCCCGACGAATTGGTGCTCGGCGAGGTCAACCGCGGCTGGGAGGTCAGCCGCAACACGCTGACCGCCGAACGCGTCTCGATCGGCAACAGCGAGGCACCGTTCCTGGCCAGCCTCGACCAGTTCGTCGAGTTCATCCGCGACGGGCAATTCGACCAAATCGGGCAGAACCGCGCCGGACAACTGATCGCCGAGGGCCACGCCGCCAAGGTGCTCAACATGCGCTCGACGCTGCTGACATTGGCCGGCGGAGACGCGATGCCGTCGGCGGCCATCTCCAAGCTGCTGTCGATGCGTACCGGACAGGGCTACGCCGAATTCGGGTTGTCGTCCTTCGGGTCTGACGGCGCGATCGGCGACCCCGAGCAGCTCCCGGGCAAGTGGGCGGAGTACGTGCTGGCCAGCCGGGCGACCACCATCTACGGCGGCACGTCCGAAGTGCAGCTCAACATCATCGCCGAACGGCTGCTGGGGCTGCCCCGCGATCCGTAGGCCCGCAGACCAAAAAGTTCACGCCGACCTGACGGAGCTCAGATCGGCGTGAACTTTTATTACCGGAGCCGGCTAGCCCCGTCTTGTCCAAGGGCAGGGCTAGTCGGCCCGCCGGGCGGCTGGCCCCGTCTGTCCAAGGGCGGGGCCAGCCTGTCCCCCCGGGATTAAGGGCTCACCACCAGCCGCGGCGAACCACGGTGCGTCGAACGAAGCTGTGGCCGCCGAACCAGCCATGGTGGCCACCCCAGAAGCCTCGGTGGCCCCAGAAGCCGCCGCGACCGAAGCCGCCGTGGCCCCAACCCCAGCCGCGGCCGAAGCCGCCGTGGTGGCCCCAACCGCCGCGACCGAAGCCGCCGTGGTGGCCCCAACCGCCGTGGCCTCCGCCCCAGCCGTGGCCACCCCACTCCGGCGGAGCGACGTGCATGGGGCCGACTACAGCCGGTACCGGCGCCGCGGGGGCGGCGTTAGCCGCCGGGGTAGCACCGAAAATCATTGCGCCGGCCACCGCGCCTGCGCCGATTGCGCCAGCGGCGATGCGGCGGGCCGAAGCGAGTGAGTACGACATGATGGTTGCTCCTTCGTATCTGGTGACGGACACCCAGAACGTTAATTCCTGATCCTTAGCAAATCATAAATTGCTCCACTAATAAGCCTGAGAATTTAGATTTGGCTTTGTACAGCTAATGTAGCTGATAGGGAGGATAGATATCGGTGTTGACTCGTGATTTACTGCGATCATGAGGTCATGACATCCGCCAGTACTGCGTTCAGTAGCTACTGATGTAGATATCGCTGCAGCTAAACGACCCTTTACTGAGATACTGTAGTCAGTACCTGCGGGACTCATCATTCCAGTATGTTCGCATTTTCGGAAAGGCATAAATACGTTAATTTGTATTTCTGTACGACGTGAATAGCGAACGGCTAACTGGTCTCATACGAGTCAGGTGAATTACTGCTCGCCTCGACCCTAGCAACAGTGGGGCTCGACGGTTCCAGCGTCGGCGCGTTCTTCCTCGCGACTCGGGCCGAACGGCCTGCGCCGATCACGTCATCCCGGCCGCGGACACGCCGTCCGTCCCGCCGGCGCTGCGTCACACAGCTTTAACGGACATACTTAAGTCCTGATCTACTGAAAACTCTCGTCTATCGAAGGTCGTCCCGCCGCATGGAACCCAGCTCGCCGTCGTTTCGGGCCCAGCCGCCCCCACGCGCCAATGCCTCGGCCCAGACCGAACGCTTCACCAGCCTGCGGAAGAAGGTCGACAGCCACCAGAAGCCCGAGCCGGCGTCACGCGGCCAGCGCACCCGCCGGACCGTCGATCTGTCCCCGGCGACCCACCGGGCCCTGGACATCTGGCAGCGGGACGCGGCCGACCGCCTGGGGTATGCCCGAGTCACCGGCCAAGAAGTCATCAGCGCGCTCATCGAGTTGCTTCTCAAGGACGCGAAGCTGTCCGCCGAAGTAACTCGGAGCATCCGCGAACGGCGCTGATCTCACGGACGGACGGGCAGTGCTAGCTTCGCGGTCATGGCAGAAACGCAGCGTCCCGATCGTCGCGAGCAAGGGGTAACCGGCGAGCGCGCCACCCTGGAAGCCTTCCTCGATGATTATCGAGACATCGTGGTGCGCAAGGTTTCCGGGCTGTCCGATGCCGACGCCCGCCGCCATCTCGTTCCTTCCCCGACCACCGTCGGCGGGTTGATCAAACACCTGCGCTGGGCGGAATATGGCTGGTTCGAGCAGTTCCTGCAGGGACGGCTCGACGACAACCGCCGCACGCACGAGCGTTCCTGGGAGTTCGAGCTGCAGCCCGACGAATCAGTGCCGGCCCTGATCACCGAATACCAGGCGCAGTGCGAGGAATCTCGCCGGATCGCCGCGCAATATCCGCTGGACCACGAGCTGTGGCACGACCGGCTCAAGACGACGGTGTCGCTACGGTGGATCTACGTGCACATGATCCAGGAGATCGCCCGTCACACCGGACAAGTCGACATCCTGCGCGAGCAGCTGGACGGCGCAACCGGGTACGACGGGTGAACTAGTCGACGTCGATCTCACGCAGCTCGCGCTTGAGGATTTTTCCGGTCGGGTTGCGCGGCAACTCGTCGAGGAACACAACTTCCCGCGGCACCTTGTATTTGGCCAGCTGATCCTTCACGTGCTTTTTGACGGTGTCCTCGTCCAGGTCAGCGTTGTCCTTCTTGACCACGAAGGCACGCAGTCGGTGGCCCCACTCCTTGTCCTCGACGCCGATCGCCGTCGCCTCCACCACGTCGGGATGCGCGCTGATGCAGTCCTCGACTTCGGCCGGAAAGACGTTCTCGCCGCCGGACACGATCATCTCGTCATCGCGACCACTGATATACAGCAAGCCGCGCTCGTCGAAGTATCCGACGTCACCAGACGACAGCAACCCGTCGATGATCTGCTTGTTGCCGCCGCCGGTGTAGCCCTCGAACGGGAAGCTGGTACCCACGAAAATCCTGCCGACCTCGCCCTGCGGCAACTCCTTGCCGTTTTCGTCGTAGATCTTGACCTTGACACCCTTGACCGGGGGCCCGGCTGTCGTGGAGTTGAACTCGAGGTGATGTGGCTGCGCGATCGTGGCGAACGCGATCTCGGTGGAACCGTACATGTTGTAGACCACCGGGCCAATGTCCTTCAGCGCCCGTTCGGCGACGTCAGCACCTAGCGCCGAACCCGAGACGAAAATGATCCGCAGGCTGGACAAATCGGGCTTGTGGTCCATCTTCTCCAGCGCATCGAGCATGCGCGCCAGCATCACCGGCACAACCACGACCGCTGTCACTTTGTGCTTCTCGATGTCTTCGAAAACCTGAGCCGGTTTGAACTTGCCATGCAGTACCAGCGTCGAACCAAGGAACATCCCAATGGTCGCGTGCAGGAAACCCAGCGCATGGAACATCGGCGCCGGCAGCGAGGTCACCTCGTTGGCCTTGAACGGCACATGCGACAAGATGCCCCCGATCGGCGCCAACGTCGGCGGGGTACTGCGGTTGGCGCCCTTCGGGGTTCCGGTGGTGCCGCTGGTCAAGATGATGATCGACGAGTGCTTGCTGGCCTTCGGCGCCGGCGCCTTGCTGTGAGCGGCGACCAGATTGGCCAACGTTTCATCGGCGCTGCCGGAATCCTCGCCGTCAGGCGTGGTGCCCAGCGCGCGCAGCTTGCCCAGCGGTGGCTCGGCCTTGCTGACGTCTGCGGCGTACTCGTCGTCGTAAATGATCAGCTTGGCGCCCTCACGTTCGGAGACCTCTTTGATCTGCGGGCCGGAGAACGAGCTGTTGAGCAAAATGATGCGAGCCCCGACTCGTGCGCAGCCGAATTCTGCGACCGCGAACCAGCGGTGGTTGCGCGCCAGGATCGCGACCCCGTCGCCGCCGCGCACCCCCTTGGCCAGCAGCCCGTGGGCGACCGCGTTCGCGGCCTCGTCGAGCTCGCGGTAGGTGAACGAGCCTTCGTCATCGATGATCGCCGCGCGGTTGGGCGTGCGCCTGGCGTTGAACGACGGCAGCATGCCGATCTCGCCCCACTTCGCGATATCGCTGGCCATCGCGGCGTAGTTCAGCGGGTTCTCCAGCCTGAAAGTGCCGGATTCGATGATTTTGCGGAGGTAATGCAGCTCAGAAGCTCCACGCTCGGCATACTGCTGGAATTTGGCTAACGCCTGACCAGGCAGATCGATGAGATTGGGCATGCCTTCACACTATGTGACGGACGTCGCACCGCGGCCGGAAAGTTCTCGCGAATTAGCATGAACCCATGGCTCCGGTGTCTTTGGACGTGGGCGGACGCCAGGTTGAGGTCACCCATCCCGACAAGCTGATTTTTCCCGATCGGGACGGGCGGGCCGGCCACACCAAACTCGAGCTGATCCAGTACTACCTGGCCGTCGCTGACGGCGCCCTGCGCGGGGTGGCTGGCCGACCCATGATCCTGAAGCGGTTCGTCAAGGGCATCGACGAGGAGGCCATCTTTCAGAAACGCGCGCCGGAGAAACGGCCCGACTGGGTCGACGTCGCCGAACTGCGCTACGCCTCCGGTACCTCGGCCAAAGAGGCCGTCATCCACGACGCGGCCGGCTTGGCCTGGGCAATCAACCTTGGCTGCGTCGACCTCAACCCACATCCGGTTCTTGCCGACGACCTCGACCACCCCGACGAACTCCGCGTCGATCTCGACCCGATGCCCGGTGTGACGTGGCGGCAGATCCTGGACGTCGCACAGGTGGCCCGTGAAGTACTCGAGGACTACGGACTGACCGCGTGGCCGAAAACGTCCGGGTCCCGCGGTTTTCACATCTATGCCCGCATTGTTCCGAGCTGGTCGTTTCGCCAGGTGCGCCTGGCCGCGCAAACCGTGGCCCGGGAGGTGGAACGACGAGCGCCCGAACTGGCCACCAGCCGATGGTGGAAAGAGGAGCGCGAAGGGGTGTTCGTCGACTTCAACCAGAACGCCAAAGACCGGACCGTCGCATCGGCGTATTCGGTGCGGGCCACCCCGGACGCACGGGTCTCGACGCCGCTGCGGTGGGACGAGGTCGCCGACTGCGACCCCGCGACCTTCACTGTGACGACCGTGCCGGAGCGGTTCGCCGAACTCGGCGACCCGTGGGCGGGAATGAACGACACCGCCGGCGATCTTCACCGCCTACTCACTCTCGCCGAAGAACTCGGACCCGCGGAGAAGGCGCCGAAGGGCGCGCGGCGCGATGGGACCGGACGGCGTCGCTCGGTGATGCCGCTCATCGAGATCGCCCGCACCAAGACCAAGGACGAAGCGATGGCAGCGCTGGACACCTGGCGCGAGCGCCATCCCGCGGCGGCCGAACGTTTGAAGCCGGCCGACGTGCTGGTCGACGGCATGCGCGGACCGAGTTCGATCTGGTACCGGATTCGGATCAACCTGCAGCATGTGCCCGACGACCAACGGCCGCCGCAGGAGGAGCTAATCGCCGACTACAGTCCCTGGCCGACCCGTTGACCTGAGCGAACACGCTACGCTCACGCCATGGTCGAGCACTGGAATCGACGGGGGTTCCTACGCGCCGGCGCGGCGGCGGGACTGCTCGCGTTCACAGCGCCCGCGGCCTGCTCGTCGCACAAGCCACCGCCCGCCTCAACCGGTGGCAGTGGACCGCTCACCATCACGCACGCCTTCGGTGAGACGACGATCGCCGAGCCGCCCAAGCGGGTAGTCAGCGCGGGCCTCACCGGGCAGGACGACCTGCTTGCACTCGGAATCGTGCCGGTTGCGGTGACCAACTGGTTCGGCGACCAGCCGTTCGGGGTATGGCCGTGGGCCCAACCCAAACTCGGAAATGCCAAACCCGTTGTGCTCAACCTGGACAACGGAATTCAGGTTCAGCAGATCGCCGGCCTGAAACCCGACCTGATCGTCGCCACCGACGCCGGACTCGACCAGGACCGCTACCAGAAGCTGGCCGCCATCGCACCGACGCTCGCGCAATCAGATCGCGACGCGTTCTTCGAACCGTGGAAAGACCAGGCGAAAGCCATTGGCCAGGCTGTTTACCAAGCCGGCCAGATCATGTCGCTGATCAACGGCGTCGACAAAGACTTCACCGCAGTCGCGGACAAGTACCCGCAATTCAAGGACAAGCGGGTATTGCTGCTGCAAGGCAGACTGCACGACGACAACGTCGTCGCCACCACCGGGTGGCAAACCGACTTCCTCAAGCAGATGGGCCTGGGACTTCCCGAAACCCTTGCCGCGCTCACCGTCGATCAGCACCGCGCATTCATCCCGCGCGACAAGGTCAAGTCGGTCCTCGGCGACGCCGAACTGCTGATCTGGATGACCGACAGCGAGGCTGAACAGGCTGCCCTGCTGGCAATTCCAGACGTGGCGACGCAACGTTCACGCAGCGTTTTCACCACCAAGGATCAGGCCGGGGCAATCGCCTACGCATCGCCGCTGAGCTACCCGCTGGTGGCCGACCAGCTGCCGCCGCTGATC
>NZ_DATNJW010000080.1:0-4244 GCF_035603715.1 Mycobacterium sp.
GACCTTGGTGACGACGACGTTGCCGGGCATGCCGGCGGCCGCCGCAGCACCGTTCGGCACCACCTCGACGACCTTGGCGCCGGGTGTTTCCTTGTCGTTGGTGACCTGCACGCCCAGCGAGGCGTGCTGTGCGGTGCCGGAACTGATCAGCTCGTCGGCGATGCGCTTGGCCTGATCGACCGGAATCGCAAAGCCGAGACCGATCGAGCCGCTCTGCGCGTCCGGCGAGTCACCGCCCAGGGTGGCGATCGCCGAGTTGACGCCTATCAGCTGCCCGCTCATGTTGACCAACGCGCCTCCGGAGTTACCGGGGTTGATCGCGGCGTCGGTCTGAATGGCGTCGAGCACGGTGTTCTGGTTGCCCGACTCACCGGTCGTCGACACCGGCCGGTTGAGCGAGCTGACGATGCCGGTCGTCACGGTGCCCTCCAGGCCGAGCGGCGAACCGACCGCCATCACCGGCTGACCGACCCGAAGGTTGGCTGATGACCCGAGGCTGATCGGCGTCAGCCCCGAAATGCCTTGCACGCGAACCACGGCGATGTCGGTGGTGGGGTCAGTACCGACAACGGTGAACTCCGCGGTGCGACCGTCGGAGAACGTCACCGTGGTCTTCGGCTTGGCGCCGGCAGGCGGGGCAGGCTGGTCGGGATCGGGGGCCGGGCCGCCGGGGTCTTCGTCAGGGCCCTGGTGTTCGCCCGGACGCCCGTGCGGCGCAGGCGCCTTGCCGGGGTTGGCCGCGGTCGCAACGACGTGATTGTTGGTCAGGATCAAACCGTCCGCGGACAGGATGATGCCCGAGCCCTCCTCGGACGCCCGACCGAGGTTGGTCTCCAGCATGACGACGCTCGGCACCACCTTGGCGGCCACCTGCTCGACGCTGCCCATCGGCGCGTTGGAGGCCGGCATCCCGGGGGTCGCACCACCCGGTAGCGCCCCGTCCGCGACGGAGGAGAGCGATCCGTGGTGCGCTACCACCGACGCGGCGGCGCCGCCGATACCGGCCGACACCACCGCAACCGCCACCGCGCCGACAGTCAATGCGCCTGCGCGAGAACGCTTTCGCGGAGCCGGCGGCGGCGGCCCACCCTGACCACCGGCGAAGTGGCCGTAGGGCTGCCGGTACTGCCCCTGCTGAGGCTGCTGGCCGTAACGCCAGTCGTAGCCCTGCTGATAGGTTTGCTGCTGCCCTGGGCTGGAATGGCCTGTGGCCCCGCGCTGATCGGACACGGGACCATATCCGTGCTGCTGCGGCGGTGGCGAATACCTCGGGTGATTCGTCATGTCGCTCGGTCGCTCTCTCTTGTGCAGTCGGTTCAGACTCAAACAGTAACTGGAATTACCTTGCCTGCGTGGTCTGAGATTCGACTGAGATAACGTTCGCTGGAGGTGGAGAGTTCCCCGGAGTTGACGAGCTGGAAACATCCGCCTCATCTTCACCGTCGTCGGGGTAGTCCGCGACCGCCATCGGCCGTCCCGGCAGCAGGACGTAAATCGATGTACCCGGGGGCTGGCCTCCGGGAACGGTGTCTTCGACGCGGAGCGCCCCGCCGTGTTTGAGCACCACCTGTTTGACGATCGCCAGGCCCAGCCCCGAGCCGGGCACGGCCCGCGCCGTGATCGAGCGGAAGAAGCGCTCGAAGACCAGCTCGCGCTCGTTCTCCGGAATGCCCGGTCCATGGTCGGACACCACCAGCTCGGCGTGCGTCGCGTTGAGTTGGCGGAGCCGGACACCGACATGCTCGCCCGACGGGCTCCATTTGGCGGCGTTGTCCATCAGGTTCAGCACCGCCCGCGACAGGCCCGCGGAGTCGCCGTACACCTGCCAGGGCGTGACCTCGACATCGAACTCAACGTCCATGCGGCGCCGACGAACTCGCTCGAGTGATCGGTCGATGACCTCGCTCATGTCGACCGGCTCATGAATCACTTCGCCAGCATCGGCGCGGGTCAGGTCGACCAAATCGCCGACCAGCTGGGACAATTCCTCGATCTGCGCGATCACATCGGTCCGCAGGTCGACCATCTCCTGCTCCGGAATCGGCGGTGCACCGGGTGCGCTCGAAGCCATCAACAGTTCGATATTGGTGCGAAGCGACGTCAGCGGGGTCCGCAGCTCGTGACCGGCGTCGGCCACCAACCGGGTCTGGCGTTCCCGCGACTCGGCCAGCGCTCGCAGCATCATGTTGAATGCCTCAGTGAGCCTGGCCAATTCGTCGCTACCGAAGACCGGTATGGGCCGCAGGTCGTCGGTGCGCGCCACCCGTTCAGCCGCCTCAGTCAACCGTCCCACCGGGCGCAGGCCGGCCTGGGTGACCATGCCGCCGGCGACCGCGGCCACGGCCATACCGACCCCGCCGACGATCAGCAGCACCCAACGCAGCTTCGTCATCACCGCATCGGTCGGCGCCAGGCTCTTGGAGATCAACAGCGAGCTGCCGTTAGGCAGATGCACGGCCAGCACCCGCTGATTGGCGGCCGTGCGCCGGGACATGAACAGATCGCCGCGGATGACCGCCTTCTCCTGTTGCCCCACCGGCAACGTCTGGCCCTCCTGGTTGGCGGTGTAGATCGACCGGCCGGGAGTCACCAGCATCGCGTTGACATCGGAATAGGCCGTGCCCTCAATGGCTTTCGCCGGGTCGGCCGCCAACGATCCGCTGGCGATCAAAAGCTGAGCCCGGCTCTGCAGCTGGTTGTCGATGTCCTTGTACAGCGCCGCGGAGATCACCGCATATACCGCGACGGCCATCAGGATGACCACCATCGCCACCATCGACATGGCCAGCAGCATCACCCGCCACCGCAGCGACAACGAAGTGCTGGTCCGCAGCTGACGTCGGCTCTGCAGACGGAACAGTGTTTTCAACGGCATCAGGGAGGAGTTTCGCGAAGCACGTAACCCACACCTCGAACGGTGTGGATCAGACGCGGCTCGCCGTTGGCCTCGGTCTTGCGACGCAGGTAACCGACATACACCTCGAGCGCGTTACCCGACGTGGGGAAGTCGAAACCCCACACCTCCTCGAGAATGCGGCTACGCGTCAATACCCGTCGCGGATTGGCGATCAGCATCTCTAGCAAAGCGAATTCGGTGCGGGTCAGGCTGATCTGGCGTTGCCCCCGGGTGACCTCGCGAGTCACCGAATCAAGGGTGAGGTCCGCGAAGGTCATCGCCACGGATTCGGTGGCGTCTTCGATTCTGGTGCGACGCAGCAGCGCCCGCATCCGCGCCAACAGCTCTTCCAGAGCGAATGGCTTGGGCAGGTAGTCGTCGGCTCCGGCGTCCAGGCCGGCGACGCGCTCGGAGATCGTGTCGCGGGCGGTCAGCACGAGGATCGGCAGATCATCCCCAGTGCTGCGCAGCTGCCTGCACACCTCCAGGCCATCCAGCCGGGGCATCATGACGTCGAGTACCAGCCCGTCCGGCCGGTCAGCGGAGATCATCTCCAGGGCCTCGACGCCATCCTCGGCTAACGCGACCGAGTACCCATTGAAGGAAAGTGACCTACGCAGTGACTCGCGCACAGCGCGGTCGTCGTCAACGACAAGAATTCGCACGACCACCAGTTTTAACCAATCGCCTGAGAACCTGCTGAGAGGTCGCCAAAACTGACTGCCGCAAATTGTTGCGCTTTTGCCGGGAGACGACGCTCACGGCAAAGAAATTTAGCGTCGGTCGAGGTCGATCAGACCGAGGCGCGCCGCCTTCAGCAGTCGGCGCGGCACCTTGTGCTGCTTGCCGGCCACCGTGACGCCGACCAGCTCGGGCTTCTCAGCCTTCCACTGCGCGCGCCGGCTACGGGTGTTCGAGCGCGACATTCTGCGCTTTGGCACAGCCATGATCAGGCCTTACTTCTGGTAGGAGGGTCGCCGCAAAAACGCCTCGGCAGCGACGATTGGAGTCAATAGTAATGGCTGACCTGCTGCGGTCAAAAATCGGCGGTCGAGTTCGCAGGCAGCCTTGACGCGGCACCGCCGGTACCGGCTAACCTACCGGTTGGTTGGCACATCCCAATGAAGGGGGCACACGAGTGGCGGCGCCGGTTCGGATCGGAAACTGCTCGGGCTTCTACGGCGACCGGCATTCGGCGATGCGCGAGATGCTGGTCGGCGGCGAGCTCGACTACGTCACCGGCGATTACCTGGCCGAGCTGACCATGCTGATCCTCGGCCGCGACCGGATGAAGCATCCCGAGCGCGGCTACGCCAAGACCTTCCTGACCCAACTCGAGGAATGCCTG
>NZ_DATNJW010000081.1:0-17377 GCF_035603715.1 Mycobacterium sp.
GCAGCGCCGGCCGCTTCGCCCAGTTCGCGGAGAAATTTTTGCAGCCGGGCAAGCTCGTCGCCTTCGGCGCCCGGGTCCGGATACCACATCACCAGCGCCAGATGGTGCCACCGAAGCGGGTAACGAATCGACGTGATTGCCGCATCCATATCGATGGTTTTGTTCGCGGTCAGGACCTCGCGCACCCGCAGCCCACGAAGACTGTTTTGGTTCTCTAGCCAGCGCTCTCGCTCGTCTTCGTAGACGCCGACGACTTGCTGCGACATCCAGTCGATGTACTCGAATAACGTGCCGGTGATCGCCTCGATCACTTCCACGCGCATGGCTTCCGGGATATCCATGACGCGCAATTCGGCGAAAACGACTTCATTTATTTGGCGCTGACCGAGCCGATAGGCGCGAACCAGCGCGTTGACCGGCACCCCGCGCTGTGCCAGCCGGCGGGCGTACTCCAGCGCCGCGGTGGGCGCCTCGACCCGCTCGACAGCGATGTCGTAGCGCAACGCGTGCAAGACCGTGTCGACGTTGCCTTCGACGCTGGTCCCGAGTAACTCCACCAGCGCCGCGTCGCCGCGCAGTTCGGGGATCTGATCCTCGAGGGCTTGGCGGAGCTCCGACGACAGCGCGACCGAGCGGCCGTGCAATCGGTTCCCGACCTCGGCGACATAACTGCTTACCCCGACTCCGTTGTCGAGGCCCGATTTCTTCACCGTATTGACGTTAGACGCTGGGTTGTCTTTCAGCGATAACAGCGCCGCGTGGCTTTGTCGATTCGACACTGTGTATAGCCGCGGGTCATACCTAACGTTGTACGCACTCTTACCAACGAAGGTCAGAAGGAGCGCAGACACATGGGATTCATCAAGCCCTATCTTCCGGACGTCGATCCGGACACCTTCCTGAAAAAGCCGCTGATGGAGCGGATGCGTATTCTCGCTGTCGAATGGGCCGAGAACGGCTTCGGCGCTCCGCGGATGGTCCACGTCATGTACATCTCGAAGTTGGTGTTGTTCGCGATCGGAGGCATCACGGTAGCGACCGCGACCTCGGGCCTACCCGCTTTCTGGCATGTCGCCGAATGGTGGAACCAACCGATCGTCTACCAGAAGGTCATCCTGTGGACCGTGCTGCTGGAGACCATCGGCGTCGCGGGTTCATGGGGGCCGCTGGCCGGCAAGATCAAGCCGATGACCGGCGGCATCCTGTTCTGGGCCCGGACCGGAACGATCCGGCTGCGGCCGTGGAAGTGGGTGCCGTTCACCGGCGGCGACCGGCGCACTTGGTTCGACGTCGGGGTTTACCTGGCGCTGCTGGTGAGCCTGGCCGCGGCATTGCTGTCACCGGGAATACACAGCGACTCGCTGTCAAAAGCACTGCCGCACAACACATCTGGCTTGGTCAACCCCACTCTGATCGTCGCCCCGATCGCGCTGCTGGTGCTGATCGGCCTGCGCGACAAGACCATCTTCCTGGCCGCCCGCGGCGAGCAATACCTGCCGGTGCTGGTCATCTTCACCGTGCTGCCGTTCGTGAACATGATCATCGCCCTGAAGATGGTGATCGTGCTGGTGTGGGTCGGCGCCGGCTTCTCGAAGTTCGGCAAGCACTTCTCCAACGTCATTCCGCCGATGGTCAGCAACACGATCTTCGCGCCGAAGTTTGTGCGCAAGGCGCACTACCGCGACTTCCCGAACAACCTGCTGCCGTCGCGGCTGGCGGACTTCATGGCACACGTCAACGGCACCACCGTCGAGATCGCGGCCCCACTGGTCCTGTTCTTCTCCACCAACAAGTGGCTGACGCTGGCGGCGGCGCTGTTGATGGTCGGGTTCCACCTGTTCATCGTCTCGACCTTCCCGCTGGCGGTGCCGCTGGAATGGAACGTGGTCTTCGCCTACACCACGATCTTCCTGTTCATCGGCTTCCCGAACTGGAATGGCTACGCCCCGTGGGACATGACTCCGGCTTGGCTGGCCCTCGTCATCGCGGCTGCGCTGCTGTTCTTCCCGGTGCTGGGCAACCTGCGACCCGACAAAGTCTCCTTCCTGCCCTCACTACGGCAATACGCCGGCAACTGGGCATCGGCGGTGTGGACGTTCGCGCCGGGCGCCGAGGTGAAGCTGGACCGGGTCACCCGCCCGACGCGTAACCAGGTCGAACAGTTCATCGCGTTCGGCTACGAACCGCACTGGGCGGAGATCACCGCACAGCGGACGATCGCATGGCGCACCATGCACAGCCAGGGCCGCGGTCTCTTCTCGCTGCTGCTGACGCACCTTCCCGACATCAATACCCGGACCGTGCGCGAAGGCGAGTTCGTCTGCAACTCCCTGATCGGGTTCAACTTCGGCGACGGCCACATGCACGACGCCGAGATGATCCAGGCCGTGCAGCGCGAAGCCGGCTTTGAGCCGGGCGAGTGCGTCATCGCCTGGGTGGAGTCGGAGGCCTTCGGCAGCGGTGTGCAGCACTACCAGTTGATCGACGCCGCGCTCGGCGTGATCGAGCGGGGCACCTGGAAGGTGGCCGATGCGGTGGCCGAGCAGCCCTGGCTGCCCAACGGTCCGATCCCAACCAGCGTGGAATGGTCCTTGAGCGGCAGCAGCAACGCGGCTGTCCTTAAGGACCAGGACCACGGTCACGGAGCGCTGGCATGAGTACCGCCATCGTGGTGGGGGGCGGGCCCAACGGGCTCGCTGCCGCCATAGCCCTTGCGGCCGAAGGTGTTTCGGTCACGGTTCTAGAGGCGGCCGACGAGGTCGGCGGAGGCGCCCGCAGCAGCGAAGCCATCGTTCCCGGCCTGCTGCACGACCATTGCTCGGCGATCCACCCGATGGCCGTCGGCTCGCCGTTCCTCAGCAAATTCAACCTGGACCGCTACGGCCTCACCTGGCGCTGGCCGGATATCGACTGTGTCCACCCGCTCGACGGCGGCAGCGCCGGCGTGCTGCACCGCTCGGTCGAGCAGACCGCGGCCGGCCTTGGCCGCGACGGCTCGCGGTGGCAACTCGCTTTCGGCTACTCGGCGTCGCGATTCGACGCGCTCAACGAGGACATCATGGGCCCGCTGCTGCGGATTCCGCACCACCCACTGATGCTGGCCCGGTTCGGTGCTCCCACCGTGCTTCCCGCGTCCACGTTCGCCAGAGTGTTCCGCACCCCGGAGGGTCGCGCCCTGTTCGGTGGCGTTGCGGCGCACGCCTTTCGGCCGCTGCACTACCCGATGACCTCGGCGATCGGGATGGGCATCATCTCGGCCGGGCATCGGCACGGCTGGGTGGTGGCCGAAGGCGGATCGCGGTCGATCACCAACGCTATGGTGGCGCTGCTGACCGACCTGGGCGGCAAGATCGAGACAGGGGCCCGGATCGAGAAGGCGTCACAACTGCCGGCAGCCGATGTCACGATGTTCGATCTGGCGCCAGACGCGGTCGCCGGTATCCTCGACGACCGTCTTCCGCGGCGCGTTTCGCGTGCCTTCACCAAGTTCCGGCGTGGTCCGGGTGCATTCAAGGTCGACTTCGCCGTCGAGGGCGGCGTGCCCTGGATGAACCCTGACGCGCATCGCGCGGGCACGGTGCACGTGGTCGGTAACTATCGCGAACTGGCCGCCACCGAGCGGGAGATCCACGCGGGACGCATGCCCGAGCGGCCCTTCGTGCTGGTCGGGCAGCAATATCTGGCGGACCCGCAACGCTCCGTCGGCAACGTTCACCCAGTGTGGAGCTACGCCCATGTGCCCAACGGCTTTTCGGGCGACGCAACCGAGGCGATCATCGCTCAGATCGAGCGGTTCGCGCCCGGCTTCCGGGATCGGATCGTCGGGACAGCAGTCCGGACAACCACCGAATTCGCTTCCTACAACTCCAACTACGTCGGTGGCGACATCATGACTGGCTCCAAGGACATCCGTCAGTTGACCTTCGGACCGCGAACCACGTTGTCGCCGTACAGCATCGGAGTGCCCGGCATGTACATCTGCTCGGCGGCCACTCCCCCCGGCCCGGGCGCGCACGGCATGTGCGGCGCCAATGCGGCCGGCGTCGCGCTCGGTTATCTGGCACGGCGTAAGTAACGCCGGGACCTCACCTGTGCACCCGCTTAGCGATGTAGTACTCGTCGGTCCGGGTGTGGTCGACGGTGTACTCGACCGCCGCCGTGAAGTTTTCCGAGTCATACCCCAGCCAGCGCTCGCTGCGTTGACGCTCGAATTCGCTCCAGGACACCACCGTGAACCTCTCGAGGAACAAGTCCGCCTTTTCAACGCTGTGATAAAGCCGCCAACTGTGGCCGCCCGTTCTGAGCCGTGACCGCCTGACCCTGCTCATCGCCTCGACGAAGTCTTTCTGCTTCTCCTCCGGCACTAGGTAGCGGACGACTACCAACACCGGTCCATCGTTAGGACGTGGCTCGAACATGAGCATAGGTTCAGGCCAGGCAGTGGAGACTTCGACGTTCAGCTTCCCGGTGTTCGGCCGCAGCGGAAGCACGACAACGCTGAGGGCAGCAACGCCCAGCGTCACGCCCGAGAACAGCAGCGCCACGTCAAGTCCCGCCCGCGTGGCAACGGCACCCCAGGCGTAGGCGCCGATTGCCTGAGCTCCGGTGGAGACCAGTAGATACACCGACAACGCCCGGGCCCGAACCCATTGCGGCAACGTCAGCTGCGCCGCCGCGTTCAACGTTGCCAACGTGATCAGCCACGCAATCCCGGACAACATCAAGACAGGGATCGCCGCAGCGAATGGCAGCCAGACGACCGCAACCGGCGCAAGACCGTACACGGCGGCCGACGCCGCGAGCAGCACATTGTCTGACACTCGCCGGCGTAACGAGTCGGCTGCGACGGCACCGAGTAGGGCGCCAAAACCGATGGCCCCCAGCGCCACACCGTAACCATCGGCTCCCAGGTGCCAGGTGCGGGCGGCAGCCACCGGCAGCAGGGCCAGCAGCGCCGAGGCGGGAAACAGAAAAAGCGCGGTGCGCAACAGGATCCTGCGGAAAATTCGACCGTTGATCACGTAGGCCAGTCCACTGATGATCGCCTGGCCGAAGTGTTCTCGCTCGATTGGCGCGAGTTGCTTGGGTCGCTTCCACACGAGCAGCGCAACGATGATTCCCGCGAACGACAGCGCGTTGATCGTAAAGACCGCCGCGGGGCCGGCCAATGCGACGACAACGCCACCGATTGCCGGTCCGATGGCACGGGAAGCATTACCCGAGACGCTGCCCAACATCGAAACGGCCGGTATCTGCTCACGCGGCACGACCTCGGGCTGAATCGCCTGCCAGTCGGGTCCGGCGAGTGCAGAAGCGCAGCCAATAGCCACCGTGAACATCAACAGTGACGTCGGGGTGAGGCGACCGAGGTAGGTCACCACCGCCAGGGCCAGCGCAACCACCACCGCGTATGACTGCAGAAATATCAGTAACCGCCGCCGGTCGAAGAGATCGGCGAGCGCACCGGCGAACAAGCCGAAAAGCAGTGTCGGCCCAAGACTCGCCGTCTGGACCAATGCGACGATGACGTCAGGGCTGTGCTTCTCGACCAAAAACCATTGGGCCGCAACGCTCTGCATGTACGTCCCGATGTTGGAGGTGAACGAGGCGATAAATAGGTTGCGGTACACGCGATTGCGCAGCGGCGCCCATACCGACGGCCGCTCACCGTCCACCTGCTCCTGAGCCTCGATCACCATCAGAAATGATTCTGACATGAGGGCTACGCCATCGGCGCACCGTTCGGGCTCGCTGGGGCAACGTGTTTCAGTATGTGTAAAACCCCTCGCCGGTCTTGATGCCGAGCTTGCCGGCATCAACGTAGGACTGCAATAAGTCCCGTGGCCCCTTGGGTAGCTGCGGGAACTCATCGAGGTAATGGTTTTCGATGTCCAAAGCGACGTCGAGGCCGACCAGATCCATCAACTGAAACGGGCCGGCCGGGGCGCCCAAGTTGAGCTTGTACATCCCGTCGACGTCCTCCGGACGGGCCACCCCCTCGGCGACCACCGCCAGCGACTCGCGCTTGATCGCGGCCCAGACCCGATTGAAGATGAAGCCGGTGCACTCTTTGCGCGCCTCGAACGGGTAGACGCCGAACTCGGGCAGCACGGCCAGCAGGGTGTCGAGCAGGCCGCGGTCGGTCTCGCCGTCCGACATCAGGTCTAGGGCATTGACCTCCGGCGGCATGTAGAAGTGCGTGTTGCACAGGCGCGTCTTGTCGCGCACCTTCTCGGCCATCAGACGCGAGGGGTACGACGAGGAGTTGGTCGCGAAGATGGTGTCGGGCGGGGCCAGTTGGTCGATCTCGCCCCATAGCGGAATCTTGATCTCGAGTTTTTCGGGGGCCGACTCCACCGCCAGCCACGCGCCGTCCAGCGCCTCGGCGAGCGATGTCGTGGTAGTCGCCACGCCCGGTTCGCCGAAGCCGCGATTCTCGATCACTCTCGGAAGGGTCTCGGCCACATACTGTTTCGCGGCTCCCAGCTGCTCGTCGCGGCGGGCGTAGATGCGCACGGGTCCGCCACGGCTTGCAAACATCAGCGCAATACGCCGTCCCAGCGTCCCCGCGCCGATCACCGCGACCGGACGGTTCCGGATGTCATCGAACGTGTATGTATACGAGGCACTCACACACGCATGCTAAGTCCCCGATGCGCGCCCGGAACCGTCGCCGACGGACAAACTTATGCGCACCGTTGTTCGCGGCCGACAACTAGAGCAGCGTGGCTTGTTCGGGCTGCGGCTCGGCCGGCTCCAGCAGCTCTGGCCCGTTGTTGCGGATGCTGTTGACCAGCGTTGAGATCTCCCGCATTTCGATGCCGTCGACGCTCGGTGGGGCGGCCAGGAAGTCGAGGTCGGGCGGAGCGTCGGGATCCAGCCAGCGATCCCAGTCACGCTCGGGCACGATCAACGGCATCCGGTCGTGGATCTCGGCGAGCCCGCCGACGGCATCGGTGGTGATGATGGTGCAACTCAGCAGCGGCGTCGCGTCCTTCGCGGACTTCCATACCGACCACAGCCCCGCCATGAACAGCATCTCGCCGTCGGCGCGGTGCAGGAAGAACGGCGTCTTGCGGGCCTTCTTGCCGGAGTCGGTATCGCCGTTGGCACGCCATTCGTAATAGCCGTCCATCGGGATCAGGCAGCGTTTGGATTTGGCACTCGCGCGAAACGCCGGCGAGGTGGTGACCTTCTCGGCCCTGGCGTTGATCAGCAGCGGACCCTTGGACTCCGGCGCACCGTCGGAGCCTGCCTTGGCCCACGGCGGTATCAATCCCCACCGCATGGACCGGACTCGCCTGGTGGGTTCGTCGTCGGGTTCGTCGTGCCGGCGGACCACGGTGGTGATGGTCGTGGTCGGCGCCACGTTGTAGTTCGGTCCCGTCGACTCGGCCGCGCGCGCCTCGTTGATCGCCTCGATCTTTTCGGCCAGCACCGCCGGGTCGGTCGTCACCGCGAATCGTCCGCACATATCTCCATGGTGCCGTGTAGGCAATGATGGAGCACGTGAATACCTGGCCCGCCCCCACTGCCGCGCGGCCGGTACACGCGACGGTGACGGTGCCCGGCTCGAAATCCCAGACCAACCGGGCATTGGTGCTCGCGGCGCTGGCCGCGGCCACCGGCGGCGCCTCAACCATCAGCGGCGCACTACGCAGCCGCGACACCGACCTGATGATCGGTGCGCTCGAGGCGCTGGGCCTGCGGGTCGACGGACCGGCCGACGATCTCGCGGTCAGCGGAGCGATCGCCCCGCCGGCCGATGCCCGCATCGACTGCGGCCTGGCTGGCACGGTGTTGCGTTTCGTCCCGCCGCTGGCGGCGCTGGGCCTGGCTGCCGTGACGTTCGACGGCGACGAGCAGGCCCGGGTCCGCCCGATCGCGCCGCTGTTGAATGCGCTGCGCGGGCTGGGTGTCGACGTGGACGGCGACGGCCTGCCGTTCCAGGTGCGCGGTGCCGGATCGGTCGCCGGCGGGGCCGTGCAGATCGACGCATCGGCGTCGTCGCAGTTCGTCTCCGGGCTGCTGCTGGCCGGAGCATCATTCACCGACGGCCTGACGGTGCAGCACGTCGGTCAGGCGCTGCCGTCGGCGCCACACATCGCGATGACGGTCGCCATGCTTCGCCAGGCCGGCGTCGAGGTCGACGACACGGCCCCGAACCGCTGGCACGTTCGACCGGGCCCGGTCGGGGCGCGGCACTGGCAGATCGAGCCGGACCTGTCGAATGCCGTCCCGTTCATCGCCGCGGCGGTGGTCAGCGCGGGCACAATTCGTATCACCGGTTGGCCGGCGGTCAGCATCCAACCCGCCGACGCCATCCTGAGTATCCTGCGACAACTGAATTGTGTTGTGAAACAGGATGATTCGTTCCTGGAAGTCCGCGGGCCACAGTCCTACCCGGGTTTTGACGTCAACCTGCGCGACGTCGGCGAGCTCACGCCGTCGGTGGCAGTGCTCGCGGCGCTGGCCACCCCGGGTTCTGTCTCGAGGCTGTCCGGCGTCGCGCACCTGCGCGGCCACGAGACCGACCGGCTGGCCGCCCTGAGCACCGAGATCAACCGGCTGGGCGGCGACTGCCGCGAAACCGCCGACGGGTTGGAGATCACCGCGACGCCGCTGCGGCCGGGCACCTGGCAGTCCTACGCCGATCACCGGATGGCGACGGCTGGGGCGATCGTCGGATTGCGGGTCGCCGGCGTCGAGGTCGACGACATCGAGACCACCGCCAAGACGCTGCCGAATTTCCCTCGAATGTGGACCGACATGTTGCGGGAGTCCAGCGGTTGAGGCCGGGCGACTACGACGAGTCCGACGTCAAAATCCGCTCGGGGAAAGGTTCCCGTCCGCGGACCAAAACTCGACCCGAGCATGCCGACGCCAAGCCGGCGATGGTGGTCAGCGTCGACCGCGGCCGCTGGGGATGTGCGCTCGACGGCGACGCCGAGCGACGGGTCACTGCGATGCGGGCGCGGGAACTGGGCCGCACACCGATCGTCGTCGGCGACGAGGTCGACGTGGTCGGCGACCTGTCCGGTCGCCCGGATACGTTGGCCCGCATCGTCCGTCGTGGTGAGCGGCGAACGGTGTTGCGGCGCACCGCCGATGACACCGACCCGACCGAGCGGGTGGTGGTCGCCAACGCCGATCAGCTGCTGATCGTGGTGGCGCTCGCCGATCCGCCGCCGCGCACCGGGCTGGTCGACCGAACACTGATCGCGGCCTACGCCGGCGGGCTGGTCCCGATCCTGTGCCTGACCAAGACCGACCTCGCTCCCGCCGAGCCGTTCGCCGAGCAGTTCGCGGACCTGGATCTCACCGTGATCATCGCGGGTCGTGACGATCCGCTGGGTGCGGTGCGGCACCTGCTTGCCGGCAAAATCACAGTGCTACTGGGCCATTCCGGTGTCGGCAAGTCGACGTTGGTGAATCGCCTTGTTCCCGAAGCACATCGAGCGGTCGGCGAAGTGACCGACATCGGCCGGGGGCGGCACACCTCGACGCAATCGGTGGCGCTGCCGCTCGATCACGACAGCTGGGTGATCGACACGCCCGGCATCCGCTCATTCGGACTGGCCCACATCAAGCCCGACGACGTGATGCTGGCGTTCTCCGACCTGGCCGACGCGATCAAAGACTGCCCACGCGGCTGCGGGCACATGGGCCCACCCGCCGACCCCGAATGCGCGCTGGACACCCTGACCGGCCCAGCCGCCCGCCGCGTCGCGGCCGCACGCCGACTGCTTGTGGCGATGCGCGAGGGCTGAGCCGGCAAACCGCGGAGACCGATCCGCGCACGCCGTACCGCAAGGTAAATCGATGTCCGCTACCACGTAGGGCGGGTCGGGTTTCTAAAAACCGGAATTTGATTCCGGAAGTACGGAAAATTCATATTTACGTAATCTATGGTATGCTGAGCCCAACCTGAGATCAGACTTGGCTTCTTATAAGGGCGGATGTCAGACCGCTAGAAGCCCCAGGGAAAGGAATTCTCATGAGCCACGCGAAGGCTAACCGTCGACTCGGGCTGCTGGCAGTCGGACTGGCCATCGGGGCAGCGGTGGCGGCCGCCACATCAGGCATCGCCGCTGCCGACTCTAACGCTGTCGACCCCGCGGCTTTCGACCCGTCGGCGCTGATCGCGGATCCCGCGCCAGCGACATCCGGCCTGGACGTGGCCATCTCGATAGACGGGTCCACTCTGTTCCAGGAAGGCACCGCGACCGCCTACTCGGGCGCAGATGACATTGCGATCGCCTATGGAAGTAACGCCGTCGCCGACGCCGGGGGCGGCACCGGCGACTTCGCATTTGCCGACGGAACCGACGCTCAAGCCTATTCTGGCCTCGGCAACGAGGACTCCGCCATCGCTATCGGCGCCGACAGCTTTGCCGACGCCGGCACGGGCAACGGCGATATTGGCTTTGCTGACGGCAGCGGGACCGGAGTTATTGCCGGCGGCGAATCCAACGCAGGCACCGTCGTTGTCGCAGGCGACGACAGCTATGCCTCCGCTTTCGGCACCAATGATTTTGCTTATGCCGGACCGGACGTCGGCAGCGTGCCCAGCACTGCCGACGTCACAGGCGATATCGCCAGCGTCATTGGCAACAGCAGCGAGGCCTTGGCAGGGGCGGGCAGCTACGACTTCGCGGGAGCTTTCGGCGAAGGGCTCACCTCAAGCGCAACCGGCGCTAATTTCCTGTTCGAACTGATGCCGTCACTCTGAACTCGCCGATTTTTCGAGGCCACGCCAGGCGATGCGCGAGGGCTGAGCCTCAGTCCTCGGCCTGCGATCGCACCCACTCCAGGTTGGCCTGCATGTTCTTCTGCCACTCGGCCAGCCGGTTGGAGACGATCCTGGCTTCCTTGTCGGGCATCGCCACGATCGCCGGCGTCAGCCCGGATGGTCCCGGGCCCATCCGCCCCCACTGCCGGACCAGGACGCCATCGCTAGTCGGCTCAACCTCGAACGCCCACGTCGCACTGGTCCCCTCGGGTCCGACGACGTTGTAGACCCAACGGCGTTGGTCCTCGACTTCGACGACCTCGCACACCGTCGACCATTCCCCGAATGCCTCATGCTTGCTGCGGCCGTGAAAGCGCGCGCCGACTTCGACCGCGGTGGCGCCATCGAGCCAATCGACGCCCTCAAGTTCCGTTGAGCAGTGCACCGGCAGGCTGATGTCGGTCACCAGCGCCCAGGCCGTTGGGACGTCACATCGAACCCGTTGAGTCGCTTCGACTGTGGGTAGGTCGCGATAGCGCATGGTTCGCCCTTCTCAGTGGCCGCCGGCGACGATGTCGGCCTCTGTAGCATGCCACCTATGAAGGTCGGCGCCATGATCGAACCCCGACTGCCCGGCGCCACCGAGTTCGCGATAGCCGCCGAGCGGATCGGCGTCGACTCGCTGTGGATCCCCGAGGTCTGGGGCTACGACGCGCTGACCGGCCTGGCCTACCTGGCCGCCAAGACGTCGTCGGTGCGACTCGGAACGTTTGTCGTGCAACTGGGTTCGCGTAGCCCCGCGCTGCTGGCGACGTCGGCTCTGAGCCTCGAAGAGCTGTCGGCGGGTCGCTTCATCCTGGGGATCGGCACGTCGGGCCCACGCGTCATGGAGGGCTGGCACGGCGTGCGCTTTCGCAAGCCGGTGCAGACCACCCGCGAGACCATCGAGATCGTCCGCACAGTCAGCCGCGGCGATCGGCTCGAGCACGCCGGCGAGGTCTACCCGTTGCCGTTGCCGGACAGTCGCGGCACCGCGTTGCGGCCAATGGTGCGGCCCGCTCACGTCCCGGTCTACGTGGCGTCCATGGGTCCACAGAACCTGCGGCTGACGGGCGAAGCGGCCGACGGCTGGCTGGGCAACGCCTTCATTCCCGAAGCCGCCGAGGTATTTTTGGGTCCGCTGCGCGAGGGCGCACAGCGCGCCGGCCGCACCCTTGATCAGCTGGACCTGGTCGCGCCCGTCGCCGTCGAGTTCCACGACGACCAGGCCTCCACCGATGCGGCCGCACGCCGGCACGCCGACGGATACGCGTTCACGATCGGCGCGATGGGGGTCGGCGGGCAGAACTTCTACAACGATGCTTTCACCCGGCTGGGTTACGGCGACGAAGTCAGCGCGGTCGCCGAATTGTGGCAGGCCGGCAAGCACGACGAGGCCCGCAGCTCGGTGCCGCTGGACCTGGGCGGGCTGACGAATCTACTTGGCACAGAAGGCATTATCGCCGAACGGGTGAGCCGCTACCGGGCGGCCGGCATCACCACGCTGTTGGCGAAACTCGAGGGTGACCACGACCAGCAATTGGCGACGTTGCAGCGGCTGGTCGCCATCGCCCAGGCCGCCTGACCAAGCCGGATTACCAGCGCATCATCGGCAACGGGCGCAGCGGGTGACGCACCGCGTACCCGGTCAACCCCTTGGCGAGGAACACGTGGAATCCGCTGTACGGCAACTGCGCGACGGTGGCGCGGACGGCTGATCGCCCGATTCGGTTGTGCAGCAGGCCATGGCTGACGTCGACGAGGTCGGCTTTGCGAAATGTCTCGGTGACGTGGTCATCGACTGGGCGAAGCCGGTGGTGTTCGGTGATCAACGCGCGCAGCAGGTCGATGTCGGCGACACCGAATTCGTCCGCGTACGCTGCCGCGAGGTCGGCCGACGGTTTCAGGTAGTCCATGGTGCCCGCGGTCCAGATGCCCAGATCGTGCGTCGCCCAGGCCAGCGCTGCGACATCGGGAATCGAAAAGCCAAGCAGCAGCTGGTGATAAGTGATGCAGCGGTATACGTGGTTGCGGTACGCAGAAAGGCCATCGCCTAACGCATCGCGATGCCGATCCAGCACGGCATCGACGATCGGATGCGCTGTAACGACCTCCACCACGCCAAGCCTAGGCTGCCAGCTCGTCCCGTCCGGCCGATTGCTCGTTCCCGCCGTTGCGCTTGGCCCGCTTGTCGCGGCGCCACGCCCGCACGGTGGCGATCGCGGTCTTCAGACCACGGCGACGTCCGGTCGCCGGATCGGCGCCGGCGAAACCCGGCTCCAGCGCGGCGAACATCGACTCGCTGCGCGTCTCCGGTGCATTGTCGGCGGTGGCGCGCAGGTACTTGTCCGGCAGTGACAGCTTGGCGATGGTCCGCCAGGTCTTGCCGTACTGCACCAGGAAAGGCCCTGTGGTGTAAGGCAAGTCGTACTTGTCACAGAGTTCGCGCACCCGAACAGAGATCTCGGCATACCGGTTGCTCGGCAGATCCGGGAACAGGTGGTGTTCGATCTGGTGGCACAGGTTGCCGCTCATGAACCGCATCGCCGGGCCGGCGTTGAAGTTGGCACTGCCCAGCATCTGCCGCAGATACCACTGCCCCTTCGACTCGCCGACCATGTCGGTCTTGGTGAATTTCTCCGCGCCGTCGGGGAAATGGCCGCAGAAGATCACCGCGTTGGCCCAAAGGTTGCGGATCACGTTGGCGACAGCATTGGCCTTCAACGTCGACGTGTAGCTCGCGCCGGGTGACAGCGACGTCAGCGCCGGGAATGCGACGTAGTCCTTGAATACCTGGCGACCGGCCTTGGCCAAGAACTCCTCTGTGCGCTCGCGGGCTTCGTCATTGTCCATCCGCTTCTTGACGATCCTGCCGATCTCCACGTGCTGGAGGCCGACGCCCCATTCGAAGCCGAGCGCCAGCAACGCGTTGTAAACCAGATTGAACAGGTTGAAGCGCTTCCAGGGATGGTCACGGGTCACGCGCAGCAGGCCGTAGCCGACGTCGTCGTCCATGCCGAGGATGTTGGTGTATTTGTGGTGCACGAAGTTGTGGGTGTAGCGCCAGTGCTTGGACGACCCGCTCATGTCCCACTCCCACGACGAGGAGTGGATCTCGGGGTCGTTCATCCAGTCCCACTGGCCGTGCATGACGTTGTGGCCGATCTCCATGTTCTCGACGATCTTGGCCACCCCAAGGGTCGCGGTCCCCGCCCACCAGGCCGACCGGCGCGAACTGAAGGCCAGCAACAGTCGACCCGCGACCTCCAGTGCACGCTGCGCGGCGATGGTCCGGTGGATGTAGCGGGCATCGCGCGCGCCACGGGAATCTTCGACGTCCCGGCGGATGGCATCCAGCTCGATGCCCAAGTTTTCGATGTCGGCGTCCGTCAGATGTGCGAAGACATCGAGGTCGGTGATCGCCATCGGTTATTGCCTTCCAGCAGACTCCAGTTCTTGACCTACGCTATCGTAACCTACGAAACCGTAGGTTACCAGCGGGTAACTCTTAAACGTCGAGTGTGCAATCGCCTGACGCAGCGGAAATGCAAGTTTGCACGCGAGTCCCCGGCTCATGCTCCGCGCCGTTTCGGAGGTCGCGTACGTGGCCTTCCACCAGAGTAACCACGCACGACTGACAGATACCCATCCGGCAACCGAACGGCATCTGCACGCCCAGTTGCTCACCGGCATCCATCAGGGACGTCGCCGCATCGGCCGACGTACTTTTTCCACTCTTGGCGAACGTGACCGTCCCGCCCTCTCCGGCCGGCGCCGCGCGCGTCACCGCGAAGCGCTCGAGGTGCAGGCAATCGGGAATGCCGGCCGCCGACCACGCGTGCTCGGCCGCGTCGAGCATGGCTTCGGGCCCGCACGCCCAGGTCTGCCGGTCGCGCCAATCCGGTACCTCGGCGTCGAGTTGGGAGAGATCCAGCCGCCCCTGATCACGCGTCGCGCGCAACCGCAGCCGGTATCCCGGATGGTCGCGGACTAGCCGCTCCAGCTCCGCACCGAACATCACGTCGGCGGCGGTGGGTGCGGAATGCAGATGGATCACGTCGGTGATCTGATCGCGTCGGACCAGCGTGCGCAGCATCGACATCACCGGCGTGATGCCCGAGCCGGCGGTTACGAACAACACGGCCGGCGGGGCCGGATCGGGCAGCACGAAATTGCCCTGTGGCGCGGCCAATCGCACGATCGTCCCCGGCTGCACCCCGTCCACCAGATGAGCGGACAGGAACCCTTCCGGCATCGCTTTCACGGTGATGGTCACGGTGCGGGCACTTCGGTGCGGACTGGACGTCAACGAGTACGAACGCCACCGCCACCGGCCGTCGATCAGCAGCCCGATGCCGATGTACTGGCCCGGCTGATAATCGAGGCTGAAACCCCAGCCCGGCTTGATGACCAGCGTCGCGGAGTCGTGCGTCTCGCGCCTCACCTCGAGAACGCGGCCCCGCAATTCCCGCGCCGACCACAACGGGTTGGCGAGGCGCAGATAGTCATCGGGCAACAGAGGCGTGGTGATGCGTCGAGCAAGGGTGCGCAACGCATGCCAGCCGGGGTGGGTCTCCACGCCGGCCAGCGTAATGGGCCTGGTCTCGATGACGTCGGCGGCGGGTCGCGATATTTTTCTGTCCATTGAGGCTGCTGTCCTCTCCATGAGAAGAGTCCTCGCTCTCGCTCGGACAGAACCTACGGTACCGTAACCTACGGCACCGTAGCCACCGTTAGAGCAGCTCGAGCAGGAACGGCAGCTCCTGGACCGCGTACCAAGCCAGGTCGTGATCCTGTGCGTCCCCAACGGCCAGCTCGGCGTCCTCATCGCCGAGATCGGCCTCATCGATAACCTCGATCGCGGCCTTGACCTGCGCTTCTGCGGCGGCGTTGTCGACGAATGCGGCGACGACCTCGGCAGTGGTCACCGGCGCACCGATTCGCACGACGGCGTCGTCGAGATCGGGGCGCAATGTGACATCGCCGACATCGGCCACCAGCACCGCGCGTCGCGGCGGCAACTCGTCCCCGGATTGCCCGGAATCCTCGGCGGCGCCGGCCAGCAGCCGCAACGAGGCCAGCGCGGCCTCACGCAGCGCAACTTCGCCCAGTTCGTCCTCGTCGCCCTCGGCGTAGGCCTCCCGCAGTTTCGGGGTCACCGCGAAGGCGGTGCCGCTGACCGGCCGTAGCGAGCCGTCGGCGACAAGCTGTTGGAGCATCGGCAGTGTCACCGGGATGTAGATCCGCATCAGCAACCATCTGAATCAGGAACGCGCTTACTCGGTGTCACCGATCAACGTTGCCACATGATCGGGCACATAGGTCGACAACTCGCGCGGCGGCCGCTGATAGTTTCCGCTATTGATTGTACGATCGGGCAGTTTTACTTTGGGTCTCTTGACATCGCGATACTCGATTGTGGATAACAGGTGCGCAATCATATTGAGCCGCGCGTGCTTCTTGATATCCGATTCCACCAGATACCATGGGCTGTAAGGCATATCGGTGCGGGCCATCATCTCGTCGCGGGCCCGTGAATAGTCCTCCCACTTGTACAACGACTCCAGGTCCATCGGACTCAACTTCCACTGCCGCACCGGGTCGCTGCGCCGCGCTTTGAATCGGCGCAACTGCTCGTCTTCGGAAACCGAAAACCAGTACTTCCGCAAGAGAATCCCGTCGTCGATCAGCAATTGCTCGAAGATCGGTGTCTGCTGCAAAAACAGCTCATGCTCTTGCGGCGTGCAGAATCCCATGACTTTCTCCACGCCGGCCCGGTTGTACCAAGACCGGTCGAAGAGCACGATCTCGCCCTTGGCGGGCAGATGCGCGATGTAGCGCTGGTAATACCACTGGCCACGTTCACGATCGGTCGGTGCCGGCAAGGCGGCGATCCGGGCGATCCGGGGGCTGAGATATTCAGTGATCCGTTTGATCGTTCCGCCCTTGCCGGCTCCGTCACGGCCTTCGAAAACCACCGCCACACGTGCGCCGGTAGCTCGCACCCACTCTTGCAGCTTCACGAATTCCGTTTGCAACCTAAACAATTCAGCTTCGTAAACGTCGTTCGGAATCTTGGCCTTTGGCGGCTTGGCGTCACCCTGCTTTTTATTTTTGGCCGACCCGTTGGTAGCCGAAGCTTTGCTCATAGCCGATGTTAAGTCCCGAAGGAGGTTTCCTGCTCGGCGAAGAGCGTCCTACTGCGCGGCTTCCAGCAGTTCATCAAGCGATTCGGCCAGTAACGCCGGTAGCATGTCGACGTCGCTCATCGCGTCCCGATCGGCGTTGATGCCGAAATACAACATGCCGTTGTAAGACGTCACCCCGATGGCCAGCACCTGGTTGTTCAACAGCGGCGGTACGGCATAGGTCTCCAACAACTTCGCACCGGCGACATACATTTGCGACTGGGCGCCCGGCGCATTGGTGATCAACAAATTGAACAAGCGCGGCGACAGGCCGGTGGCGACTCGAATTCCCATGGCGTGCAAGGTCGGCGGCGCAAAACCCGACAGCGTAACGATGGTGCGGGCATCGACCAGGCTGGCCGCCGTCGGATTGGATTCGGTGTCGTGGGCGATCTGCGACAGCCGCACCACCGCGTTG
>NZ_DATNJW010000082.1:0-5797 GCF_035603715.1 Mycobacterium sp.
GCTGACCAGACTGCGGACCCCGGTGTCGCCGAGCACCCGAATGAGTTCGCCGAGGCCTTCGCTGTCGACGTGGGCGTGCAGCGTGGTCCCTTCGTAGCTGACGTCCGCGACGCCGCGGATGCGGGTGAGATCGCCGGGGTCGTTGAGCAAGTCGGCGGTGATCGTCGTCCGGCTGAGGTGCCGCATAGATTCCAGCGTCCCGCTTTCGACGGTCCGGCCGGCGCGGATGATCGTCACCCGTTGGCAGAGGGCCTCGGTCTCGGCCAGGATGTGGCTGGACAGCAGGACGGTCGCCCCGCGATCGCGTGCTTCGGCGACGCACTGCTGAAAGATGTTCTCCATCAACGGGTCCAGGCCACTGCTCGGCTCGTCGAGGAGCAGTAGCCGAGTCCGCGACGAGAAAGCGGAGATCAGCGAGACCTTCTGCCGGTTGCCTTTGGAGTAGGTGCGGGCCTTCTTGTGCGGGTCGAGTTCGAAGCGCTCGACCAGCTCGGCACGTCGCTTTTCGTCGATGCCGCCGCGCATGCGGGCCAGCAGGTCGATCGTCTCGCCGCCGGTCAGGTTCGGCCACAGCGTGACATCGCCGGGAACATAGGCGATGTGGCGGTGCAGGTCGACCGCGTCGGCCCACGGGTCACCGCCGAGTAGGCGCGCCGTGCCCGAGTCGGCCTTCACCACGCCCAGCAGTACCCGGATGGTCGTCGACTTTCCGGCCCCGTTGGGTCCGAGGAAGCCGTGCACCTCGCCCTCCCGCACCGTCAGCTTTAGGCCATCGAGGGCCCGGACGGCACCGAAAGTCTTTGTCAGATCCTGGATTTCGATAGGCGTGTGATTGCTCTTAACTGGCATCAGATTCTCCTTGTTCGGCTTGAGCGAGAAATGCCTCGTACATATGGCTGTCGGTCATCAGCCCGTTGGTGTAGAGCTCGAGGGAGGGCAGCACCATGTCCTGGGCGTAGTCGCGGAGCACTGCCCGCAGATCCGTTGGGGTCTCGTGCATCTGGATGTACAGCAGGAAGCCGCCGCCGCCGGTGATCGCCAGAAACTTGGCCCGGGCCGCGGGATCCCGGCTGGGTTTGAGGATGCCGGAGTTGACGCCTTCGTCCAGGTAAGTCGCGGCGTTGTCCATCATCGTGCGCCAGAACGTCCTCGCGAGGTCGCCGCCGGCCTGCATGCTGCGCACCAGGTAGGCCATCAACGGTGCGTATTCCTCGATCTCGGCCATCGCGGCGAACCAGGTTGCCGGGTCGCTGGAGTTCATCGCCTCGGACTTGCTGCTGCGGATCTCCTCTGCGACATAGTCGTCGCAGGCCTTACGCAGACCGTCTTTGGAACCGAAGTGGTGGATGACGAGTGCAGCGCTCACGCCCGCCGCTTCGGCGATCGAGCGCAGCCCGACGCTGAAGCCCTGCTCGCCGAACCGCTCGATCGCCGCGTCGCGGATCCGGGCCACGGCGGTGAGATCGTCGGCTGAACGCATGTTTAAAACACTAAACACCCGTTCAGTCGGACGTCAAGTGGATAGCCCGTCACGAATCCGTAAAGAGCGTGAAGTCAGTCGCGAACGGCGGCCAGCAGGCCGTCGCCGAGCGGCACCAGGGCCGGGGTGAGCAGTTCGTTCTCGGCGATGAGCCGCGCCGCCTCGCGCACCGCGGCGACCTCTGCGTCGTTGGCGGCCGGATCGCCGGCCCGGCCACCGGCCGCCGCGCCGTGCACGACGATCACGCCGCCGGAGCGCAGCAGCCGCACGCCTTCGACCACGTAGTCCGGCTGGTCGAGCGGGTCGGCGTCAATGAACACCAGGTCATAGGAGTCGTCGGCCAGCCGGGTCAGCACTTCCTGGGCCCGCCCGCTGATCAGCCGGGTCCGCGACGGGCCGATGCTGGCGTCGGAGAAGGCCTCCTTGGCGATCCGCTGGTGTTCAGGCTCGATGTCGATGGTGGTCAGCACGCCGTCGTCGCTCATCCCCGACAGCAACCACAGGCTGCTGACACCGGCGCCGGTGCCGACCTCGACGACGGCCTTTCCGCCGCTGAGTTTGGTCAGCAGGCTCAGCAGCGCTCCGACCGCCGGCGTCACCGCGCCGGCGCCGATGTCGACGGCACGCTCGCGGGCGGCCAGCAGCACCGAATCCTCGGAGATCGAACCCTCGGCATGGGCCGAAAGCGAGTCGGCCCGACTCGTCGTCGCCGGCTGGCCTGGCGTGCTATCGGTCGTGGCCATGGCGTGAGCGTAAGTCCAACCCGTGCCGCGTGCGATCAGGCGCGCCCGTCACCGGCGCCGCGACACGCTCAACGAATCGGTGTGATCTAAACGTAATGTGACCGATATGGCCAGCTCAACGAGGGTATCGGCGCCATTCTCAGTGAAAGCTCAGTGCGATCACATACCGCACACACGCCGATAGACGACGGTATCTCCCATGGAGCGTGGAGGCCGCTGGTCCGGGAATACATCCCGCCATCTTCGCGTTGCCCGCGGTGATGAATTGCCGAGCATCAACGGTAATCTGAGCCCGGAGGAATTGAACATAACCACACTTCTGAGCCCGTCCAGCATGTCGCACCCCGAGCAGTACCGCGACGCCGACTGGGTCGAGCCCGCCGAGGAGCCCTACGGCACCGCGGTCTTCGACGCGACCGGAGACAAGACGGCCATGCCGTCCTGGGATGAGCTGGTGCGTCAGCACGCCGACCGGGTCTACCGACTGGCTTATCGCCTCTCCGGCAACCAGCATGATGCCGAAGACCTGACCCAAGAGACCTTTATCCGGGTTTTCCGGTCGGTGCAGAACTATCAGCCGGGGACCTTCGAGGGCTGGTTGCACCGCATCACCACCAACCTATTCCTGGACATGGTGCGTCGTCGCGGCCGGGTCCGGATGGAAGCGCTGCCCGAAGACTACGACCGGGTGCCGGCCGACGAGCCCAACCCCGAAGAGATCTACCACGACGCCCACCTGGGCCCTGACCTGCAGGCGGCGCTGGATTCGCTGCCGCCGGAGTTTCGCGCGGCAGTGGTCCTGTGTGACATCGAGGGACTGTCCTACGAGGAGATCGGCGCCACGCTCGGCGTGAAGCTCGGGACCGTCCGCAGCCGGATCCACCGTGGACGCCAGGCGCTGCGGGACTATCTGGCGGCGCACTCGGACAGCGCCGTCGCCGCTGAGGGCTGAGACACAACCCACCTGATCGGTGAGTTCATTGGTGTTCGGCATCGGTTGGCGCGCTACATTCGAGGTAGTGCCGCGAAAACACCACGTGATGCCGAGAGGAGTTGGTGATGGTCGAGCGGGGACATGTCTTCCGCCGAGCGTTCTCCTGGCTCCCCGCCCAATTCGCCTCGCAAAACGATGCGCCGGTCGGTGCTCCACGGCAATTCGGCTCCACCGAGCATCTGTCGATCGAGGCCATTTCAGCTTTTGTCGACGGTGAGCTGCGAATGAACGCTCACCTGCGCGCGGCGCATCACATCTCGCTATGCCCGGAATGCGCCGCCGAAGTCGACGGTCACCGTCACGCCCGCGAGGCGCTGCGCGACTCGCACCCGATCAGAGTCCCGAGCACGCTGCTCGGATTGCTGTCGCAGATTCCGCACTGCCCGCCCGACGACGATGCGAGCGCCCAACAGGGCGGCCATTGGGAGACTCCCCGCGGACGGGGCAGCGCCGACCCGCCCCGCCCGCGTGGCAGCGCCGGCCCACCGCCGGAACGCGGTAGGCCGCGCACGATGCGCGATCGATTTGCCGACGGTAGCGGGCGCGACCACCCAGAGCCTCGGTAGGGTGGACACCAGTTTGGCCAAGCCGGTGCGCGGCGCCGTGCTCGACTTCATAGCGCGCGTTTGCTAAGCGCTCGGAAGAGGATGACGTGAGCTCCGATCAAGACAACAACGGTGCCCCTCGGCTGGCGCCGCGACCTGTATCCCGTCCGCCGGTTGACGCCGCATCGCGTCAGGCCTTCAGTCGTCCCGACGGCGTGCAGGGGTCCTTCGTCGCCGAACGCGTCCGGCCGACGAAGTATCGCGACTCCGGGGAGTTCACCCCGCATGACGAACCCGCCGACCCGGTCCTTACCGAGGCCTTCGGTCGTCCATTCCCCGGGGCCGATTCGCTGCAGCGCCACCCCACCGACGCGGGCGCGCTCGAGGACAGCAAGAAGAAGGATGAATTCGAAGACCCCGAGGATCCGTGGCGCGATCCCGGTGCGGCCGCGGCTCTTGGTGACCCGGCGGTAGCGCGCACCAGCGCCCACGGGCCTGACGGCGCGCAAGGCCGGCTCGGTGTGCGTGACGTGTTGTTCGGCGGACGGGTGTCGTACCTGGCGCTGTCGGTGCTTGCCGTGCTGGCGTTGCTGATCGGCTTGGTCGGCGGCGTGGTGGGACGCAAGACCGCGGAGGTCGTCGAGGCGTTCACTACCTCCAAGGTGAACCTATCCACCAACGGCAACAGCGAGTCACCGGCCGGTCGGTTCGCCAAAGTGGCTGCCGCGGTTGCCGATTCGGTGGTCACTATCCAGTCGGTCAGCGATCAAGAGGGCATGCAGGGATCCGGCTTCGTGGTCGACGGCCGCGGCTACATCGTCACCAACAACCACGTCATCTCAGAAGCGGCCAACAACCCGAGCCAGTTCAAGACCACCGTGGTGTTCAACGACGGCAAGGAAGTGCCGGCCAACCTGGTCGGTCGCGACCCGAGGACCGACTTGGCTGTGCTCAAGGTGGACAACGTCAACAACCTGTCGGTCGCCAAGCTCGGTGACTCCGACAAGGTCCGCGTCGGCGACGAGGTGCTGGCCGCCGGTGCGCCGCTGGGTCTGCGAAGCACCGTCACGCACGGCATCATCAGCGCGCTGCACCGCCCAATCCCGTTGTCGGGGGAGGGCTCTGACACCGACACCGTGATCGACGCGATACAGACCGACGCCTCGATCAACCATGGAAACTCCGGTGGTCCGCTGATCGATATGGACTCGCACGTGATCGGCATCAACACCGCCGGCAAGTCGCTGTCCGACAGCGCCAGCGGGCTGGGTTTCGCGATCCCGGTCAACGAGGCGAAAGTCGTTGCGCAGGCGCTGATCAAGGACGGCAAGATCGTGCACCCGACACTGGGTCTGAGCGCGCGGTCGGTGAGCAACGCGATCGCCCAGGGCGCACAGGTCGCCAACGTCAAGGCCGGCGGCCCTGCCGAAAAGGGCGGCATCCTGGAGAACGACGTGGTGGTCAAGGTCGGCAATCGCGGCGTGGCCGACGCTGACGAGTTCGTGGTCGCGGTGCGGCAATTGACCGTCGGGCAGCCCGCGCCGGTCGAGGTGGTCCGCGACGGTCGTCACGTCACGCTCACAGTGACCCCTGGGCCGGACGGCGGCTAATGTTCGCCAACGTCGGCTGGGGCGAAATCCTGGTCCTCATGGTGGTCGGGCTGGTGGTCCTGGGCCCTGAGCGGTTGCCCGGCGCGATCCGGTGGACGTCGTCCGCCCTGCGTCAAGCCCGCGACTACCTCAGCGGAATGACGACCCAATTGCGTGAGGACATGGGCCCCGAGTTCGACGATTTGCGCGAGCCGCTATCGGAGCTGAACAAGCTGCGCGGCATGACGCCGCGGGCGGCGCTGACCAAGCACCTGTTGGACGGCGACGACTCGCTGTTCACCGGCAACTTCGATCAGCCGCGAATCAGCACACCGGAAAAGTTTGTGGCTCAGCCGCTTACACCGGCGGAGCAGCCCGTCGCCGGGCCGGCGCCGTTCGACACCGACGCCACCTGAATTGCGTCGCGCGGTGGGCGCGACATGTAA
>NZ_DATNJW010000083.1:0-8412 GCF_035603715.1 Mycobacterium sp.
TCTCGTCGTTACGGGAAAGCTTCGACACCCTGATCGTGATCCCCAACGACCGTCTGCTGCAGACGGGCGATGCCGAGGTGTCGCTGATGGACGCCTTCCGCAGCGCCGACGAGGTGCTGCTCAACGGTGTGCAGGGCATCACCGACCTGATCACCACGCCGGGCCTGATCAACGTCGACTTCGCCGACGTCAAGGGCATCATGTCGGGCGCGGGCACGGCGCTGATGGGTATCGGTTCGGCACGCGGCGACGGCCGCGCGCTCAAGGCGGCCGAGATCGCGATCAACTCGCCGCTGCTGGAAGCCTCCATGGAGGGCGCCCAGGGCGTGCTGATGTCCATCGCCGGCGGCAGCGACCTGGGGCTGTTCGAGATCAACGAAGCGGCCTCGCTGGTGCAGGACGCCGCCCACCAGGACGCGAACATCATCTTCGGAACGGTCATCGATGACTCGCTCGGCGACGAGGTACGAGTCACCGTGATCGCAGCGGGCTTCGACGCGAGCGGGCCGGGCCGAAAGCCGGTCGTCGGCAACACCGATACGTCGACCACGATCGCGTCGGGCAAACACGGCAAGGTCAGCTCCAGCTTGTTCGAGCCCGCCGACGCGGTGAGCGTGTCGGTGCCGACCAACGGCGCAACCTTCGACATCGGCGGCGAGGACGACGATGTCGATGTGCCGCCGTTCATGCGGCGCTAGCCACACGATGCAATGACGGCCGCGACACGGTGTCGGGGCGAGGCGGCCTTGCTCAAGCCGGATACTGGGCAAGTGAGCGTTCGTATCCGGCGGGTCAGCACCACTCGGGCAGGCGGTGCCTCGTTGCCGCCGTTCGACACCTTCAACCTGGGCGACCACGTCGGCGACGACCCGGCTGCCGTGGCGGCCAACCGGATCCGGCTGGCCGCGGCCATCGGACTCAGCCCTGACCGGGTGGTGTGGATGAACCAGGTGCACGGTGACCACATAGAAGTGGTCGATGGCCCGCGCGACACCGCGTTCGACGACACGGACGGATTGGTAACGCGCACACCGCGACTGGCCCTGGCGGTGGTCAGCGCCGATTGCGTTCCGGTGCTGCTGGCCGATGCGCGAGCGGGCGTTGTCGCGGCCGTGCACGCCGGCCGGGTCGGGGCTCGCGACGGCGTGGTGGCCCGCGCCGTCGAGGTCATGCTGTCGGTGGGTGCACACGAGCCGGACATCTCGGTGCTGCTGGGGCCCGCGGTCAGCGGCCGCAACTACGAAGTGCCCGCCGCGATGGCCGACGAAGTGGAGGCAGCGCTGCCGGGCAGTCGCACCACCACGTCGAAGGGCACGCCAGGGCTGGACCTTCGGGCCGGAATCGCTTGTCAGCTCAGGGCTTTGGGCGTGAGCGCGATCGATATCGACCCGCGGTGCACGGTCGAGGACGTCAACCTGTTCAGCCATCGCCGCGGCGCCCCGACGGGGCGGCTGGCCTCGGTGGTGTGGATGGAATGAGCGCATTAGCGGTAAACCGTTCCGCCCGACCGGAGCGGGAAATGCAATTAGCCGATTCTTTGGCGGCGTTACGGTCGCGGCTGGCGGCGGCCGCCGACGCTGCCGACCGCAAACTCGATGAAATTCAACTGCTGCCTATTACGAAATTCTTTCCGGCAACCGATGTGGCGATTTTGTCGCGATTGGGATGCGCCGCGTTCGGCGAATCCCGCGACCAGGAAGCGGCGGCGAAGGTGGATGAAGTCGCTCGGTTGCTGGACGGTCCGGCGGGCGCCGGCGCCGCATCGGCGGGCCCGCAGTGGCACATGGTCGGCAAGATCCAGCGCAACAAAGCCCGCTCGCTGGCCGGCTGGGCGCACACCGCCCACTCGGTCAGCAGTACCCGGGTAGTCGCGGCGCTCGGCCACGCGGTCGCAGGCGCACTGAGCGACGGGCGTCGGAAGAATCCGCTGCGGGTCTACGTGCAGATCAGCCTCGATGGTGACGTGTCCCGGGGCGGCGTAGACGTTTCCGACGCCGGTGCCGTCGACGAAATCTGCGCGCAGATCGACGCCGCCGAATCCCTTGAGCTGGTGGGCCTGATGGCGATTCCACCGCTGGACTGGGAGCCGGATCGTGCGTTCGCGCTGCTGCAGTCGGAACACCATCGGGTGCGTCGGGCCCACCCGGCCGCGGTCGGATTGTCGGCCGGTATGTCGAACGACCTCGAAATTGCGGTCAAACATGGTTCGACGTGTGTGCGTGTCGGTACCGCGTTATTGGGCCAGCGAACGCTACCGTCACCGTCAGTAGTCACTCCAGTCACATCTTCATCACAGACACCGGAATCCCCAGAGCTGTAGAAGGGTCAAGCGATGAGCACACTGCACAGGGTCAAGGCCTACTTCGGCATGGCTCCCATGGAGGATTACGACGACGAGTACTACGACGACCACGCCCCGGCGCGCAGCGGCTACCCGCGGCAGCGCTTCGCCGACGAGGGATATGGCCGTTACGAGGGTCGCGAGTATGACGATCCGCGCGGCGAGCCCGCCGAATACGGCGCGGGCAGCTATCGCGGCGGGTTCGCCGATGAGCCCCGCTTCCGCGGCCCCGACTATGACCGCGCCGATGTGGGTCGCCCGCGCTTCGGGTCGTTGCGCGGCTCCACCCGCGGCGCGCTCGCGATGGATCCGCGCCGGATGGCGATGCTGTTCGACGAGAGCAGCCCGCTGTCGAAGATCACCACGCTGCGGCCCAAGGATTACAGCGAGGCCCGCACCATCGGCGAGCGGTTCCGCGACGGCACGCCGGTGATCATGGACCTGGTTTCGATGGACAACGCCGACGCCAAGCGGCTGGTCGACTTCGCGGCCGGGCTGGCCTTCGCGCTCCGTGGCTCATTCGACAAAGTCGCCACCAAGGTGTTCTTGCTCTCACCGGCCGACGTCGACGTCTCCCCGGAAGAGCGCCGACGCATCGCCGAGACCGGCTTCTACGCCTACCAATAGCCGCGAGGCAGGGCAGCGTCCTAGCCGGTAGGGTGGCGTTCGGCGGCTACTGAGGCTGTCGCCAAGGTCACATCTTCATCACTAAAGGTCGGGCTCTAGTTGACGCTGCTGGTGCACATCATTGGTTTTGCGCTGTTCATCTTCTGGCTACTGCTGATCGCGCGCGTGGTCGTTGAGTTCATCCGGTCTTTCAGCCGTGATTGGCATCCGCGCGGCCTCACCGTCGTGATTCTCGAGATCATCCTGTCGGTCACCGATCCGCCGGTAAATCTGTTGCGGCGGCTGATACCGCAGCTCACCGTCGGTGCCGTGCGCTTCGACCTGTCCATCATGGTGCTGCTGCTGGTGGCGTTCATCGGTATGACGATGGCGCTGGATTATCAGGGCTGACTCCGCCAGGCCTGCCCGGGTGACCGTCGTCTATTCGGCTGAAGCAGTTTGCCACGGCTCGGATTTGGCTCGGATATGGCGATGATTTGACGCTTTCTTAGACTGTGAAATTCGGTCTTATTTATTGACCGATTCGGCAACCGGCGGGTCTGGTGTGACAGGATGGGCCGCAGTTGCAACATGGCTACGACACCGTTCATCCCGTTCTACACTTTCCTGGACGGTTTGGCTGTCCACACCCAAGGGGGCTAAGAATGCCGCTGACACCCGCAGACGTCCACAATGTGGCGTTCAGTAAGCCGCCCATCGGCAAGCGTGGTTACAACGAGGACGAGGTCGACGCCTTCCTCGATCTGGTCGAGAACGAGCTGACCCGGCTGATCGAGGAGAATTCCGATCTGCGTCAGCGGGTCGCAGAGCTGGACCAGGAGCTGGCCGGCGCCCGGGCCGGTGGCGCCAGTGCTCAACCCACCCAAACCATTCCGGTGTACGAGCCCGAGCCCGAGCCGGTCAAGCCGCCGCCGCAACCCGCTCCGGTCGCAGCCCCGGTAGCCTCCCCGCAACTCGGCGAGGAGCAGGCCATGAAGGCCGCCCGCGTGCTCAGCCTGGCGCAGGACACCGCCGACCGTCTGACGAGCCAAGCACAGGCTGAGTCCGACAAGCTGCTGTCCGACGCGCGGTCCAACGCCGACCAGATCCTCGGTGACGCGCGTCGCGAGGCCGAGACCACGGTTTCCGAGGCCCGTCAGCGTGCCGACGCCCTGCTGTCCGACGCGCAGACCCGCTCCGAGACTCAGCTGCGTCAGGCCCAGGAGAAGGCCGACGCATTGCAGGCCGACGCCGAGCGCAAGCACTCCGAGATCATGGGCACAATCAACCAGCAACGCACGGTTCTCGAGGGTCGGCTCGAGCAGCTGCGCACCTTCGAACGCGAATACCGCACCCGGCTCAAGACTTACCTCGAGTCTCAGCTCGAGGAGCTCGGACAGCGTGGGTCGGCTGCGCCGGTCGATTCCGGCGCCACCAACGACGCTGCGGGATTCAACCAGTTCAATCGGGGTAATAACTAGGCCGGTCGGAGATACCGGCTCCAGCGGTCGGTATCGTGCACTGTTGGCAACGTCGCCCGTCGGCTGGAGGTTAACAAGTGCTGATTATCTCGCTGGTACTAGCGGTGATCGGCCTTGCCGCGCTGGTGTTCGCGGTGGTCACCAGCAACGAATTGGTCGCCTGGGTATGTATCGGCGCCAGTGTGCTGGGCGTCCTGCTGTTGATCATTGACGCTCTACAGGAACGTCGCCGGCGTGAGGCGGGTCCGGCAAGCCATGGACCGGGCTCAGCCGACGCCCCGGAGTCACACGAAGACGACGAGGCAGCGGATTACCCTGCGGATGCGCTCGACGAGGCTGACGGTGCGACCGACGACAGCGTCAGCGACGACCACAAAACCTCCTAGGCGCCAGGCCGGGTCGCCAACAAGTCGCGGACCTCGTCGTCGCTGACTTGATGGAAGTCGACGAAAACCTGGCCCACCGCGTCGAATTCGTCCGGCATCGTCGCGCACACCACGTCGTCGGCCTCCTCAGCCAACACTTCGCAGACCGACCGCGGGCCCACCGGCACAGCGACCACGATCGAGTCGGGGCCGGCGGCCCGCAGCGCTCGCACCGCCGCGAGGATGCTCGCACCGGTGGCGATCCCGTCGTCGACGACGATGACCGTTCTGCCGCGTGGATCGGCGACCGGTCGCTCGCCCCGGTAGGCGTGTTCGCGCCGAACGAGTTCGGCGGATTCGCGTTCGACGACCGTGCGCACCTGATCGTCGCTGATACGCAGGCTCTTCACCACGCTGTCGTTCATCACCACGCCGCCGCCGCTGGCCAGCGCCCCCATCGCGAGTTCGGACCACTGCGGCACACCCAGCTTCCGCACCAGGAAGACGTCCAGCTCTGCGCCCAGGGCCGCGGCAACCTCCCAACCGACCGGCACGCCGCCGCGGGCCAGCCCGAGCACGAGCAGCCCCGCTTTACCGCGATACGACGCCAATTCCTGGGCCAGCACGCGACCGGCTTCGCGACGGTCGCGGAAGGTGCGTCGCGGCCGGCGCAGAAAGCCGCTGGGTCCGTCCATGGACCATGCTCGCCGTCGTCGGGTACCTGTTCTAACTCGCAGCGTATTGCGTGAGACATCCCGGCGTCGACTAGGCACGCTGGTGAACGAGACGACCGGTCGTCCCGCTGGTCTCCTCGATCTCTCGCCTTTCCCGCTCGATGTGCCAGATCCAGTTACCGAAGATGGGCCTGTCGATGGCAAGGGCACCGACGGGGGCGATGACGAAGATCGAGAGCAACGTCCAGATTGTCGTAGTCATCACTTAGTCCTTCCGTGGCTGAAAGCCCACGATTAGCTACGGCTGTGGTTGGCCTAAGCCGGCTGAGAGACCCTCGCGGATTCCCCGCTTCATCTCTTCCGTCCCAGCGCGGCCGCCAGGTGAAGCTGAGTGTTGGCAGCTACAGCGCAAGTCGCCGAACTGGTTCGGGTCGGCGCCGACCGAGTTCGCGTCGCCGCTGGCCGGTGCCGCTACCCCAACCCAGACGCCGAGAGCGACAGCGCCGCTCACGAGCATTTTCATCAGCACCGGATGGCGTCCTGGGCGAGCGCCGCCTATGTCGTTGCCACCCATTGCGGTGCCAAAAGCATTGCTGGAGAGGGTCGTTGACATGCCTTTAGGTTGCTCTCGGCGCGTCGGGTTGTCTGCGCCGCTAGCCGCCATCAGCGGTTGGCGTCAGCTGGATGGTTCGGCTACCGGCTAGCTTCAATTCGCCTGACGGGCTGTCCGACCCGGGGCGAGGCCAACGTCGGCATTCCGGCCTTCGGAGGTGGCGCGGGTGGGCTATCTAGCCGGGATCGTGGCAGCGATGCTGCGCTGAGCTATCCCTCGGGCCCCGTCGATATGGCCTCGGCCCGCTCGCGGGCGGCCCGCGCCACCGGTGAGTGTTCCAAGTAATCAATCGCGAGCTGCGTGGACACCTCCGCGATCGGGTGGTAGCCCGGCCGAAGGTAGCGGCCCGGCACCCTTACCGCGACCAGATATGGTCCCGGCGCCCGGTACTGCCGGGCGGCTCGGAACCAGTCTCGCCAACGCGGCTTGGTGCTGATGGTCGGGTCCTGCGCCATCAAGAACCGCAGTCCCGCAATCCACCAGAATGCGAAAGTCGGCGCAGTCGACAGCATCGTCAACGCTCTCAGGGCGTAGTTACCGCACACGTTCTGGTAAACGTCGAACACCAGCGAGCGGTGCTCGATCTCCTCGGCCCCGTGCCAGCGCAGCAGGTCAAGCATGGTCTGGTCGGCTCCGGCATTATCGAGACCCCGGTTCTGGATGAACCACTCACCCAACGCAGTGTTGAAGGGCTCCAATGCCGCGGTAACCGCGAGCCGCCGGTAGAGCGACATTCGCTGCAGTACCCGTGGCCATTCCGGGTGCTGCTTCCCCAGCTTGGACAGCCATTTGTGCAGCTTGTCGGTGTATGGCGTGGTGTCGATGCCCTGCTCCGCCAGATGCTGTAGGACCATCTGGTGCGCCCAGGCATGCCAGGCCTCCTGCTGGATAAAAGGCTTGATGGCCGCTTGCAGGTCCGCGTCGTCGACCAGCGGTTCCGCCTCGGTCATGGCCTGAATGAACCAACGCTCGCTCACCGGCAGCAACAGGTGATACACATTCAACATGTGGGTGGCGAACGGGTCGCCCGGTACCCAGTGCAACGGGGTGTTCGACCAGTCGAAGCGCGCCTTCCGGCGGTGGGTCGGATATCCGTCGTGGTGGACCTCGCGAAGAGTCATCCGCTCTTTCCCATACCAAGTTGCCGCCCGGATCCGTTGCCAATTGTAATACCAGTTGGGCGTGACTTTTCAGCTGAACTACAGGATTGCCAGGCCAACAGCTTTCGAAACCGCCGTCGTCGTGGATGGACACGCCGGCGCCGACGTAGTCGGTTTCTTCGACACCGAACCGGCGGCTTTCCCTCCGCGCGTCGCTCTCCTTAGCCGGCGCCACCTCGGTGCCGCACTCGGGACAGTGGCCCCTGCCGTCGACAGCACTAGGGTGGGTCCTCATGGATCTCAAACGACGGATACCCATGCTGCGATGGTCGTTCTGGCGAATGGCTGCAGGGGTTCGCAACCTCACCATCACGGGCCAGCTGGGTGACGGACGCGAAGCGGCTGCGATCGACTACGTCCTGCAGAACTCGCGGGCCGGCGACATGGACGACGTGCTGGCCACCTTCGACAAGTTCGCCTACGAAAAGTCGATGTTGATCAACGTCGGCGACGAGAAAGGGCTACTCCTCGATGCGGCCGTCCGGCGCGCCAATCCCGCGCTCGCACTAGAGCTGGGCACTTACTGTGGCTATGGGGCTCTGCGGATCGCCAGGGCCGCTCCGAACGCCAAGGTCTACTCGGTCGAACTCGCCGAGGCCAACGCCGCCAACGCCCGCCAGATCTGGGCTCATGCCGGTGTCGCTGACCGCGTGACCTGTGTCGTCGGCACCATCGGCGACGGCGGGCGCACCCTGGACGGGCTGGCTGACCAACACGGATTCATCTCTGGTGCAATTGATTTCGTGTTCCTCGACCACGATAAGGACGCCTACCTGGACGACCTGAAGAGCATCCTTGACCGGGGCTGGCTGCATCCGGGCTCGATCGTGGTCGCCGACAACGTCAAGGTGCCGGGCTCACCGAAGTACCGCGAGTACATGCGCCAGCAGCAAGGCAAGCTGTGGGACACCGTCGAGCACAAGGCGCACCTCGAATACCAGTCACTGGTGTCCGATCTGGTGCTGGAGTCCGAGTACCGCGGCTAAAACCTCCTGCGCCCGCAGGTCGGCTGCGTTGTCACCGAGGCATGAACGAGTTAAGCCGTGTCCGAGGGGGGACTTGAACCCCCACGCCCATTAATAGGGCACTAGCACCTCAAGCTAGCGCGTCTGCCATTCCGCCACTCGGACCGAGACCAAATCAAGCAGCTAAGGCTATCGGATGGGTATGCC
>NZ_DATNJW010000084.1:0-12922 GCF_035603715.1 Mycobacterium sp.
ACGAGTTAAGCCGTGTCCGAGGGGGGACTTGAACCCCCACGCCCATTAATAGGGCACTAGCACCTCAAGCTAGCGCGTCTGCCATTCCGCCACTCGGACCGAGACCAAATCAAGCAGCTAAGGCTATCGGATGGGTATGCCCGCACCCAAACCTGCCGGCGGGCGCGCCGACTGGCGAACTCGACCCGCAAGTGCCGCGCAGCCGCGCGGGCGTCAGTGGTAGGAAAGGTGACTGTGATGGTGCCCGCTGCGACTCCGATCGATGATGTCGTCGACGTTGTCAGCAGGCTGATCCGGTTCGACACCACCAACACCGGCGAACTCGAAACCACCAGGGGCGAGGCCGAATGTGCCCACTGGGTTGCCGCCCAGCTGGCAGACGTCGGCTACCAGGTCGAGTACCTGGAATCCGGTGCGCCGGGTCGCGGCAATGTGTTCGCCCGCCTGAAGGGCGCCGACAGCTCGCGCGGCGCGCTGCTGATTCACGGGCATCTGGACGTGGTGCCCGCCGAGCCGGCCGAGTGGAGCGTGCATCCTTTCTCCGGCGCGATCGAGGACGGCTATGTCTGGGGCCGCGGCGCGGTCGACATGAAGGACATGGTCGGCATGATGATCGTCATCGCCAGGCATTTCCGTCGGTCCGGCATCGTCCCGCCGCGCGATCTGGTGTTCGCCTTTGTGGCCGACGAGGAGAACGGCGGCAAATGGGGGTCGCAGTGGCTGGTGGACAACCGTTCCGACCTGTTCGAGGGCATCACCGAGGCGATCGGCGAGGTCGGCGGGTTCTCGCTGACCGTGCCGCGCCGTGATGGTGGCGAACGGCGGCTCTACCTGATCGAGACCGCGGAGAAGAGCATGCACTGGATGCGGTTGACCGCGCGCGGCCGACCGGGACACGGCTCGATGGTCCATGACCACAACGCGGTGACCACGCTCGCCGAAGCGGTAGGACGACTGGGCCGCCACCGCTTCCCGGTGGTGGCGACCGACAGCGTCGTGCAGTTCCTGACAGCCGTCGGCGAGGAAACCGGGTTCACCTTCGACACCGATTCGCCCGACTTGGACGGGGCCGTCGAGAAACTCGGCCCGATCGCCCGCATCGTGAAGGCCACGCTTCGTGACACCGCCAACCCGACGATGCTCAAGGCCGGTTACAAAACCAACGTGGTGCCGGCGACTGCCGAAGCGGTGGTGGACTGCCGGATTCTTCCCGGGCGCCTGGCGGCATTCGAGGCCGAGGTCGACGAGCTGATCGGCCCCGACGTGACCCGGGAATGGACGACCAGCCTGCCGTCGTATGAAACGACGTTCGACGGTGACCTGGTCGACGCCATGAACGCCGCGCTGCTCGCCGTCGATCCGGACGCCCGGACGGTGCCGTACATGCTTTCCGGTGGGACCGACGCGAAAGCCTTCGAGCGCTTGGGTATTCGCTGCTTCGGCTTCGCCCCGCTGCGGCTGCCGCCGGACCTGGATTTCGCGGCGTTGTTCCACGGCATCGATGAACGGGTACCCGTCGACGCGCTCAAGTTCGGCACCGAGGTGCTGACACATTTCCTGACGCACTGTTAGCCGATTACACGAGAGGGGATCGATCATGACCACACAACCTGACCCTTACGCCGCGCTGCCCAAGCTGCCGTCGTTTCATCTGGAGTCGGCGTCGTTCGCCGACGGGCAGGCGTTGGCCAAGCCACAAGTCAGCGGCATCATGGGCGCCGGTGGCGAGGACGTCAGCCCGCAGCTGTCCTGGTCGGGATTTCCAGATGGCACAAAGAGTTTCGCGGTGACCGTCTACGACCCGGATGCGCCGACGCTTTCCGGCTTTTGGCACTGGGCGGTGGCCAATCTGCCCGCATCGGTCACCGAACTGGCCGCCGGCGCGGGTGAGGGCAGCAACCTGCCCGGCGACGCTCTGACGCTGGTCAACGACGCGGGCCAGCGCCGCTACATCGGCGCCGCACCGCCGGCGGGTCACGGGCCACACCGTTACTACGTCGCTGTGCACGCGGTCGACGTCGACAAGCTGGACCTGCCTGAGGATGCCAGCCCGGCGTTCTTGGGCTTCAACCTCTTTCAGCATGCGATCGCGCGAGCCGTGATCCATGCGACCTACGAGCAACACTAGTAGGAAGGCTTGCGTTGCAACGGTTTTGACCGGGTAGCGATTGCCGATGGCAGCTCACATGGCGGATCCCGACCCTAATCGGCTCGGCGGGCTCGAGTGGGTCCGGCGCACCCGCGGCACCTTGACGGCAGCGGAGCGACGTCGCCTGATTGGTGCGATCGCGGTAAGCCAGGCGGTCAACATCGCCGGACGGCTGAAGCTGGCGCTGGGGAGGCTGCCCGACGGCGCATCGAGCATCGACGTGCGGGATTTCGAGCCACCGGACTCGAGGCTTGCGCGCGAGGCCGAGGCGGCGTGCGCCGAGCAGTCCGATCTGATAGCCGACCATTCGTATCGGACGTGGATGTGGGGAACGGCGCTGGCGACCCTCGACGGTGAGTGGCTCGACCGTGAGCTTTTTTACTGCGCCGCACTGGTCCACGACTGGGGAGCCACGGCGCCAGTTCCGGGCGAGGACTTCACGATCCGCGGAGCCGAACGAGCGCTGGCATGCGCTCAGGCTGCGGGCATCGATCCGGCTCGAGCGGATCTGATCGCCGACGGCATCTGTTGCCACACGACGCCTGGCGCGACCGTCAAGCGGGATGGTGCGATCGCCTATTACGTGCAGTATGGAGCGATGGTCGACGGCGCCGGCTTGCGTGCGTGGGACATTGCTCCGCACAACATTGCCGAGGTGTTGCGACGCCATCCGCGCGGGCCCGCGTTCAAGCGCGGCCTTGGCGACACGATCAGAGACGAAGCCCGCGCCGTCCCTGGCGGACGCTTCGGACTACTCCGACGCTGTGGGATGACGCTCGCGGTGCGGATGGCGCCGTTCGACAGCTGAGCACGTTCTGGGCGCAGATATTCGACGGCTACCGGGACGCCGATCCCACCGCATCACTCAACGACGCAAACCCGCCCGCGCGCAACCGGTCGGCGAGGCCGTCGTGAATGTGCTTGGCCCACAAGCCTCCACCGTAGATGAAGCCGGTGTAGGCCTGCAGCAACGACGCTCCCGCGGTGATCCGGTCCCAGGCGTCGTCGACGGTCTCGATGCCACCGACGCTGATCAGCGCCAGTCGGTCACCGACCCGGCCATACAGCCGGCGTAGCACCTCGCCGGCCCGCTGGGTCAGCGGTGGCCCGGAGATGCCACCGCTGCCCAGTTCATCCACCCCCGGTGTGCGCAGCCCTTCCCGCGACACCGTGGTGTTGGTGGCGACGATGCCGGCCAGGCCGAGTTCGACTGCCAGGTCGGCGATGTCGTCGATATCGGTGTCGGCGAGGTCGGGTGCGATCTTGACCAGTACCGGCGTCGAGGTCACGGCCAGCACCGCGGACAGGATCCCGCGTAGCGCCTCGACCGTCTGCAGGTCGCGCAGTCCGGGTGTGTTCGGCGAGCTGACGTTGACCACCAGGTATGCGGCGTGCGGCCCGACCTGTCGGGCGCTGGCCCGGTAGTCGTCAGCGGCGTCGGTGGGCGCCGTGATTTTGGTCTTGCCGATGTTGACCCCGATGGGAACATCGGAGCGGTGCCGGGCCAGTCGGGCGGCCAATGCGGCGGCGCCGTGATTGTTGAAGCCCATCCGGTTGAGCAGGGCGCGGTCGGCGGGCAGCCGGAAGAGACGAGGGGCGGGGTTGCCCGGTTGCGCCTGCGCGGTGACGGTGCCGACTTCGGCGTAGCCGAAACCCAGTGCGCCCCAGGCGTTGAGCCCGGTGCCGTCTTTGTCGAAGCCGGCGGCCAGGCCCAGCGGCCCGGGGAAGTGCACCCCGAATACCGTGCTGGCCAGCACCGGGTCGATCGGCGCCAGTCGACGGCTCAGTTGACGCCGGACCGGCGCAGCGGCCGTGGCGCCGCGTAGCGCGGCGAACGCCAGTGCGTGGATGCGTTCGGCGGGTACCAGGAAGAGCAATCGGCGCAGCGTTGCGTACATCGCGGGACTCTCGTCACGCGGCAGATCCGCCGTCACAGGTCCGGCTGATCCGGTCGGCTACTGTCAGTGTGCTCTGCACGAGATTTCTTGCGGCGCAACAGTACCCGTCTACTTCCGTCGGTGTAGAGCCGTACCCGGGTCAATTCCCAGCCGCGATACTCCGCTTCGATGGACAGCCTCGTCGAGGCGCTGAGCCTGGTTACCTCGGGCGGCAGACGCAACGGCGCCCATTCGTACTCGTCGGACAATTCGGTGTCCCAGCCCGTCGGCAGTCTGCCGTGCCGTGCCGCCGTCAACGTGGGCCTGTCGCCGCATGTTCGATGATCTGCACGCCACCGCCAGCGCCGGACACGACATACAACGTGCCCGCGACATCATCGAAGGCGAGCGTGTCGGGTTGCCGCACCGTTGGGTACCGTACCTTTTCCAGTGGTATTCCGGTTGACAGATCGTAACCAATAACGATATTCGCCGCGGTCTGCGAAACCCAAGCCAACCCGCGCGATCCGGCCACGCCGTACGGAGATTCCGGGACCGGATAGGCCTGACGCAGGATCAGCGGGTCGACCCCGAACACCAACAACTGACCGCCCCGGGTGTCGGCCACCAGCAACCGGCCCGCGGGATCGGCCGCCATGTTGGTGGCGCCCTGGCCGGCGCGCAGCGACTGCCCGATCTTGCCGTCGGTGCCCACCGTGATGACCGAGGTCTGCCCGCGATCCAGGACGGCGACGGTATTACCTTGGGCCGCAATCGAATCAATGTGCGCATGGACACTCGTCCGGGCGACGTCGGCGGCGCCGGGTTTGAGCGTGTACAGCGTCCCGTCGGCGACGCCGAGCACCAGCACGCCGTCGGCGCGGCGGGTGATTGCGGTGAAGTCGACGTTGTCCGCGTCGCGCACGTTCACTCGGGTCGCGCGGCCGGCGGCCAGATCGACAATGAAATAGCCACCGCGGCCGGATAAATAGGCCGTGCCGTCGTTGTCACCGGCCAGTGCGGTCGCCGGACCGGGCAGATCAACGACCCGTTGAGATGTTTGCTGCAAGGACAGCAGCGTGAGACTCGACGGTGCGGTGGAGCTAGGCCCGGGAGCGACGATCGCCAGCTGTGAGGTGTGGCCGTCGAATATCGCCGTCTGCGGTGCGCCGGCCAACGGGCGGACCACACCCGCCGGGGCCTGCGCCGGAGGCGGGGAATCGGCCGCCCGCGCCGGCGCGATCGTGGGTACGTCCTTGTCCAGGGTTTTGCCCGAACACCCGGCCAGGAGCAGCAGGGAAAGCAGCAGGCCAATGGCCTGCCGGCGAGGGACGTTCTCGCCATGTTTGCGGTGTACGCGCACGGGGTAACTCTCGGGTGCTCAGGGGGCTGGCCAGGGTAGAGGGGTGGTCCGATTGGGACTCGATCTTAAGGAACATTGTCGGGCACTGCTTCGGTCGTCCGGGGTTGTCCGGGATACCCCGCGGGGTATGGTCGCGATATGAGCGTTGCCCAAGACGGCCAATTCTCAGACGCAGAGTTTGCTATCGAAGACATGTGGCTGGGCTTCTTCTCCACCAAGATCTTGGCCAGCGGTTTCGGTCAGGTCGGCGATGGCCGAAGCTTCGCGTTCTGCATCGAAGGCCAGAATTTGGTGGTCGAGGTGTACCGGCCGCTGCTCAAAGGTCCCGTGCCGCAGCCCGAAGACGTTGTCGCCACGGCCCGGCGCAATGTCGTCGATGTCGACATCACCGACGAGCGCAGCCTGGGCGCCGCCGTCCGCGACGCGGTTGCCCTGGCCGACGCTTCCAAGTAGTTCGACCGCACGGCTGTTTGGGATACCCACCCGGTACGGTCGTCGTCGTGCATGCGGTTCCGGCGATGTCGTGGTGGCAGGTTGTCGTGTTGGCCGTCGTTCAGGGCTTGACCGAATTCCTGCCGGTGTCCTCGTCAGGGCATCTGGCGATCGTGTCGCGGGTCTTCTTCGCCGGCGATGCCGGCGCGTCGTTCACCGCCGTAACGCAGTTGGGCACCGAGGCCGCTGTGCTGGTGTATTTCGCCCGCGACATCGTGCGGATCCTCGCAGCGTGGTTCAGCGGTCTTCGCGTCGCCGCCCATCGCACGACCGATTACTGGCTCGGTTGGTACGTCATCATCGGAACCATCCCGATCTGCGTGCTCGGTCTGTTCTTCAAGGACGAGATCCGTTCGGGCGTGCGCAACCTCTGGGTGATTGCGACGGCGCTGGTGGTGTTTTCGGCGGTGATCGCCTTGGCCGAGCGCATCGGACGGCAGAGTCGTGACGTCGAGCAGCTGACGTGGCGCGACGCCGTCGTCGTCGGCATCGCCCAGACGCTGGCGCTGGTGCCCGGAGTCTCGCGGTCGGGCGCCACCATCAGCGCCGGGCTCTTCGTCGGTCTCGAGCGGGAGTTGGCCGCCCGGTTCGGCTTCCTGCTGGCCATTCCTGCGGTGTTCGCCTCGGGACTGTTCTCGCTGCCGGACGCTTTCCGTCCGGTTTCGGAGGGTATGAGCGCGACCGGACCGCAATTGGTCGTGGCGATTGCGATCGCCTTCATCGTGGGTTTGGCCGCGGTGGCGTGGTTTCTGCGGTTTCTGGTGCGCCACAGCATGTATTGGTTCGTCGCCTACCGGGTGGCGGCCGGCGCAGCCGTGCTGATCCTGTTGGCCACCGGGGTGGTGAGCGCGACGTGACCGTCATTCTTCTGCGCCACGGCAGGTCGACGTCCAACACCGCACACGTGCTGGCCGGCCGTTCCGAAGGCATCGAGCTCGACGACAAGGGTCGCCAGCAGGCAGCGGAATTGGTCGATCGGATCGGCGACCTGGCGATCAAGGCGGTGGTGACGTCACCGCTGGTGCGTTGTCGAAACACGGTTGAGCCGCTCGCTGCCGCACTGGGTCTCGAGCCGATTGTCGACGAGCGGTTCGCCGAGGTCGACTACGGCGAATGGACCGGCCGCAAACTCGGCGATCTGGTCAAGGAGCCGCTGTGGTCGGTGGTCCAGGCCCATCCCAGCGCGGCGGTGTTTCCCGGCGGCGAAGGGTTGGCCGAGGTGCAGACCCGTGCCGTCGCGGCGGTTCGGGAGCACGACGCGCGGCTGGCAGAGGAGCACGGCGGCGACGTGCTCTGGCTGGCTTGCACTCACGGCGATGTGATCAAGGCGGTTCTGGCCGACGCGCTCGGCTTGCATCTGGATGGTTTTCAGCGCATTTCCGCCGACCCCGCGTCGCTCAGTGTGATCCGTTACACGAAGCTGCGCCCGTTCGTGCTGCATGCCAACCACACCGGCGCGCGGCTGACGTCCGCGTTGACGGCTGCTCCGGCGCCCGGAGGCGAGACGGCCGCCGACGATGCCGTCGTCGGCGGCTCTACCGACTGAGTCGTCGTCCCAGCGCGTTGCGCCCAGGATTTACGACTCCGCTGCAACTGCCGGTATTTTGGACTTGCTATGTCTCGTGCGATCCACGTCTTCCGCTCACCCGACCGATTCGTCGCCGGGACCGTTGGCCAGCCCGGAAATCGCACGTTCTACTTGCAGGCCGTCCACGAGGCCAGGGTGGTGTCGGTGGTGCTGGAAAAGCAGCAAGTGGCGGTGCTCGCCGAGCGGATCGACGCGCTGCTGGTCGAGGTCAATCGCCGGTTCGGCACGCCGGTTCCGCCGGAGACCGGCGAGGTTGAAGACCTCAGCCCGCTGATCACGCCGGTCGATGCCGAATTCCGGGTCGGGACCATGGGTCTGGGCTGGGATTCCGAGGCGCAAACCGTGGTTGTCGAACTGCTGGCCGTCAGCGACACCGAGTTCGATGCGTCGGTGGTGCTCGACGACACCGACGAGGGTCCGGACGCGGTGCGGGTGTTCCTGACGCCGGAGTCAGCGCGCGAATTCGCTACCCGGTCCAATGCCGTCATTTCCGCGGGACGTCCGCCGTGCCCGCTGTGCGATGAACCGCTGGACCCCGAGGGCCACATCTGCGCGCGAACTAACGGCTACCGGCGCAGCGCGCTGCTCGGGCCGGACGATGACGCAGAGGCCTGACGATCGCGAGGTCCTGCGCAGCGGTGAGCTGACGGTCCTGGGACGGATTCGCTCGGCGAGCAACGCCACCTATCTGTGCGAGGCGACGCTGGACGACCACACCGTGCACTGCGTGTATAAACCGATATCCGGTGAGCAGCCGCTGTGGGATTTTCCCGACGGCACCCTGGCCGGCCGCGAGCTTGGCGCCTATCTGATCTCGACCCATCTGGGCTGGAACATCGTGCCCTACACCATCATTCGGCACGGGCCGGCCGGCCCGGGAATGCTGCAGCTGTGGGTAGACCAGCCCGGAGATACGCCAGATTCAGATCCCGGGCCCGAGCTGGGTCTGGTGGATCTGGTTCCGGCTGACAGGTGCCCGCGCGGCTATCTTCCGGTGCTGCGCGCCTACGACTATGCCGGCGACCCGGTCGAGCTGGTGCACGCCGACGACATTCGGCTGTGGCGCATGGCGGTATTCGACGTGTTGGTCAACAACGCTGACCGCAAAGGCGGTCACGTGCTGCGTGGCGTCAACGGCGACGTCTACGGCGTCGACCACGGAGTGTGCCTGCACGTCGAGGACAAGCTGCGCACGGTGCTGTGGGGGTGGGCCGGCAAGAAGGTCGACGACGACACGTTGGAGAAGGTGTCCTGCCTGGTCGACGGCCTGGCCGACTCGCTCGGGGATGCGCTGGCCGACCACATCACCAGCGCCGAGATCGCGGCGCTGCGGCTTCGCGCCCGCATCCTGCTCTCGCACCCGGTGATGCCCGGCCCGGACCGGCACCGCCCGATTCCCTGGCCCGCGTTCTAAGGCGCGCGATGCCACGATCTTTGGCGCTTTCGCTGGAGGCCCCCGTCCGCGTCGAGGAAATCCTCGCGGCGTTCGGCGACGAGCAGTACTGGCAGGCCAGGCTGGCCGCCTTCGACGGCGGCACCGCCGCATTGAACCGGCTGACCGTCGGCGACGACGGGTCGGTAACCGCGGTCCTCACGGTCAGCCTCTTCGCCAATCGGCTACCGAAGGTGGTCACCGCGTTGACGCCCGGCGATCTGGAGATGGCCCGCACCGAGACGTGGCACCCGACCGCGGACGGCCATGCGCGCGGCACGATCGAGGTGGCAGTTCCCGGCACACCGGTGTCCGCGGTCGGGACGGTGATGTTGGTCTCATTAGCAATCGGTGCCCGGCTGGACTTCAGCACCACCGTGCAAGTGAAAATCCCACTGGTGGGTGGCCAGGTCGAAAACTTCATCGTCAACCGGCTCAGCGACGAGATCAGCGCGGTGCAGCGCTTCACCAACAACTGGATCGTCGCGCACCGCTGACCCCACCATGCGTCGTGGATGGCATGACGGACCGCGCCCGTCGGTGATACTGGACCGGTGACCCCTGAGCCCCTCAGCGACGCGGCGCTGGCCGCCAGCCTCGCCGAAGAGGCAGGAAAGCTGTTGCTGACAGTGCGCAATCGGGTCGGTTTCGACCACCCGTGGCTGCTCGGGGACGAGGGCGACAGCCAGGCCAACGCGCTGTTGCTCAGGCGACTGCACGCCGAGCGCCCCGGCGACGCGGTGCTCAGCGAAGAGGCCTACGACGACTTGAACCGATTGCGGGCCGACCGGGTTTGGATCGTCGACCCGCTGGACGGAACACGCGAATTCTCCTGGGAGGGGCGCGAAGACTGGGCCGTGCACGTCGCGCTGTGGCAGCGCCACGGCGGGCCCAACGGGGCGATCACCGACGCGGCCGTCGCCCTGCCCGCGATGGGCGAGCTGCATCGCAGCGACACCGTCAGCGCGCCCGCTACAACGCATTCCGGTCCGATCCGGATCACCGCGAGCTCCAACCGGCCGCCGGCCGTGCTGTATTACCTGGCCCGCCAGCTCGACGTCGAGTTCGTCCGAATCGGTTCGGCCGGAGCGAAAGCCATGTCGGTGGTGCGCGGCGACGCCGACGCCTACATCCATGCCGGCGGTCAGTGGGAGTGGGATTCGGCTGCTCCGGCGGGCGTGATCCTGGCGGCGGGCATGCATGCTTCGCGGCTGGACGGCTCGGAGATGATCTACAACCGTCCCGACCCGTATCTGCCCGACTTCCTGATGTGTCGCGCAGAGTTGGCCGACTTGTTGCTGGGTGCCATCCGGTTGGCCAGCTAGCGGCTGAGGAATTTTAAGCCAGCCCTAAACGGTTGCCTGGTGGCATGTTGTCTGCTGCGCAGCCTGGGGTGTTCTCAGCCCGTCGTACGGCCCGCGTGGGTGGCGGGCTTAAAGTCGACGGCATGCAGTCCTGGCCCGCCGCACCGATACCGGTGCTGCCGGGGCGTGGCCCGGAGCTGCGGCTGTACGACACTTCTGACGGCCAGGTGCGCCCGGTCGCGGCCGGGCCGACGGCCACCATGTACGTCTGCGGGATCACGCCCTACGACGCCACCCATCTCGGCCACGCCGCGACCTATCTGGCGTTCGATTTGATCCACCGGCTGTGGCTGGACCTCGGACACGACGTGCACTATGTGCAGAACGTCACCGACGTCGACGATCCACTGTTCGAGCGGGCCAATCGCGACGGCATTGACTGGCGCGACCTCGCCGCCCGCGAGGTCGCGCTGTACCGCGACGACATGACCGCGCTGCGGGTGTTGCCGCCACGCGAATACGTGGCGGCAACCGACACGGTGGCCGAGGTCGTCGAGCTGGTCGAAAAGATGCTGGCCTCCGGGGCGGCGTACGTCGTCGACGACGCAGAATTCCCCGACGTGTACTACCGCGCCGACGCCACGCTGCAGTTCGGCTACGAGTCCGGCTACGACCGCGACACCATGCTGACGCTGTTCGCCGAACGCGGCGGCGACCCGGACCGGGCCGGCAAATCCGATCAACTCGACGCGTTGCTGTGGCGCGCCGAGCGGCCGGGGGAGCCGAGTTGGCCGTCGCCGTTCGGGCCCGGCCGGCCGGGTTGGCATGTCGAGTGCGCGGCGATCGCGCTCAGTCGTATCGGCAGCGGCCTGGACATCCAGGGCGGCGGCAGCGACCTGATCTTCCCGCATCACGAATTCACCGCCGCGCACGCCGAATCCGTCAGCGGCGAAAGGCGTTTCGCGCGGCACTACGTGCACGCCGGCATGATCGGCTGGGACGGCCACAAGATGTCCAAGAGCCGCGGCAACCTGGTGCTGGTGTCAGGTTTGCGCGCTCAGGGTGTGGACCCCGCGGCCATCCGGCTGGGCCTGCTGGCCGGACACTATCGGGCCGACCGCGACTGGGGGCCGCAGGTGCTGGAGGATGCCACCGCGCGGCTGCAGCGGTGGCGAACCGCCACCGCATTGCCCGCCGGGCCGGACGCGGCCGACCTGATCGCCCGGCTGCGCCAGTATCTCGCCGACGACCTCGACACGCCCAAAGCGCTTGCCGCACTGGATGGTTGGACTACTGACGCGCTGGAATACGGTGGCCACGACGCCGAGGCGCCGCGCGCGGTCGCCGCGGCGGTGGATGCGCTACTGGGAGTGGACCTGTCGTCGCCGCGGCGCTAAGAGGTAGGTTGCGGCCATGACGTCAGTTGACTCACAAGTCGTATTCATCACCGGCGGCGGCCAGGGAATCGGCGCCGAGGTGGCCCGCCGGTTGCGCGCCAAGGGCGCCAAGCTGGTGCTGACCGACCTCGACGAGGCGGCGCTGGCCGAAAGATCCGCCGAATTGGGCGGCGACGAGCATGTGCTGACGGTGGTTGCCGACGTCCGCGACCTCGCCGCCATGCAGGCGGCGGCCGCCAAGGCCGTCGAGAAGTTCGGCGGCATCGACACCGTCGTCGCCAATGCCGGTATCGCCAGCTACGGCTCGGTGCTGCACGTCGACCCGGACGCGGTCAAGCGGGTGCTGGACGTCAACCTGCTCGGGGTCTTCCACACCGTGCGGGCCACCTTGCCGTCGATCATCGAACGCCGCGGCTATGTCCTGGTCGTCTCGTCGCTGGCCGCGTTCACGGCGGCGCCGGGGATGGCGCCCTACGACATGTCCAAGGCCGGCAACGAGCATCTCGCGCACGCGTTGCGGCTCGAGGTCGCTCACCTCGGCGTGGCCGTCGGCTCGGCGCACATGTCCTGGATCGACACCGCGCTGGTGCGCGACACCCAGAAAGACCTGCCGGTGTTCCGCGAGCAGTTGGCGAAGTTCCCGTGGCCGTTGAACAAGACCACGTCGGTGGACAAGTGCGCCGCGGCATTCGTCGACGGCATCGAGCACCGCAAGAAGCGGGTCTACTGCCCGGGCTGGGTAAGCGTGTTCCGCTGGCTGAAGCCGTTCCTGTCGACCGGGTTCGGCGAGGGCCCGATCCTCAAGACCGCCGGCGGGCAGGTGGCTCAGATGGACGCCGAGGTCGCCGCGCTCGGCAGGTCCGTCAGCGCCCACACCCAGCAGCTGGATACGCCCTAGCGGCCGAAGCCCGGACGTCGGCGGCGCAGGTAGCGCTCGAACTCCGCGGCCAGCGCGTCGCCGTCGATCTTGCCCAGCGCCTCGGTCATGTCGACTTCGGCGTCGCCGCGTTGCTCCAACGACTGCACGTATTCAGCGATTTCGTCGTCGTCGGTGGTCATCTCGGTGACGGCCTGTTCCCATTCCTCGGCCTGCGCCGGCAGGTCGGCCAGCGGCACCTCGATGTCGAGCACGTCCTCGACGCGGCGCAGTAGTGCGACGGTGGCTTTCGGATTAGGCGGCTGCGACACGTAGTGCGGAACCGCCGCCCAGAATGTGACGGCCGGTATCCCCGCGGCCACGCAGGCGTCCTGGAACACTCCGGCGATGCCGGTCGGGCCTTCGTAGCGGGTCTCCTGCAGCCCGAAGCGATGCGCCGACTC
>NZ_DATNJW010000085.1:0-8472 GCF_035603715.1 Mycobacterium sp.
GCTGGAATGCGGCGCCACCCTCAGGCAGGTCGCCGCGGCGCTGGCCGACGCGGGCCCGGTGTCGGGTCACCGGATGCGGGTCAGCACCCGCGCCGACGGGGTGACGGTGATCGACGACGCCTACAACGCCAACCCGGACTCGATGCGGGCCGGGCTGCAGGCATTGGCCTGGATCTCGGCCGGCAGTGGGGCTGATCGTCGTCGCAGCTGGGCGGTGCTGGGCGAGATGGCCGAGCTCGGCGACGACGCGATATCCGAACATGACCGCATCGGTCGGCTGGCAGTGCGATTAGATGTGTCTCGACTCATTGTCGTCGGAACGGGGAGGTCTATGAGCGCCATGCACCACGGCGCGGTCATGGAGGGCTCGTGGGGCGGAGAAGCCGCTGTCGCCGCCGACGCCGACGCCGCCCTGGCCTTGTTGCGGGCTGAGCTGCAGCCTGGGGACGTGGTGCTGGTCAAGGCCTCCAACGCCGCAGGTCTGGGCGCATTAGCCGACTCGCTGGCCGCCGACGGGCGGGGCGACACCCGATGATCGACATCCTCATCGCCGTCGGCATCTCGCTGGCGGTGTCCATCCTGCTTACCCCGATGCTGATCCGGTTGTTCAACCGGCAGGGCTTCGGCCACGAGATCCGGGAGGACGGTCCGCCCAGCCACAAGACCAAGCGCGGCACGCCGTCAATGGGTGGGGTGGCGATCCTGGCCGGCATCTGGGCGGGCTACCTCGGCACCCACCTGGCCGGCCTGCTGTTCAACGGAAATGGCCCGTCGGCGTCGGGTCTGCTGGTGCTGTTCCTGGCCACGACACTGGGCGCCGTCGGATTCGTCGACGACCTGATCAAGATTCGGCGAGCACGCAACCTGGGCCTGAACAAGACCGCCAAGACCCTCGGCCAGATCACCGCCGCCGTGCTGGTGGGCATTCTTGTCCTGCAGTTCCGCAACGACGCCGGTCTGACGCCGGGCACCTCCGACCTGTCCTATGTGCGCGAAATCGCCACCGTCACACTGGCGCCCGCGCTTTTCGTGCTGTTCTGCGTGGTCGTCGTCAGCGCCTGGTCCAACGCGGTCAACTTCACCGACGGTCTGGACGGCCTGGCCGCCGGCTCGATGGCGATGGTCACCGCCGCCTACGTGCTGATCACGTTCTGGCAGTACCGCAACGCGTGTGCGACCGCCCCCGGCTTGGGGTGCTACAACGTGCGCGACCCGTTGGACCTGGCGATCATCGCGGCCTCGACCGCGGGTGCCTGCATCGGATTCCTGTGGTGGAACGCCGCGCCGGCCAGAATCTTCATGGGCGACACCGGGTCGCTGGCCCTGGGCGGCATCATCGCCGGCATCTCGGTGACCAGCCGCACCGAGATCCTCGCGGTGGTGCTCGGATCGCTGTTCGTCGCCGAGATCGTTTCGGTGGTGGTGCAGATCCTGGCCTTCCGGACGACCGGTCGCCGGGTGTTCCGGATGGCGCCGTTCCACCACCATTTCGAGCTGGCCGGCTGGGCCGAAACCACGGTGATCATCCGGTTCTGGCTACTCACCGCGATCAGCTGCGGCCTGGGCGTGGCGCTGTTCTACAGCGAATGGCTCGCCGCCACCGGCGGCGGATGAACCCCGCCGCGCTCGGCCCGTTGACGGCGGGGGCGCCGGTTCTGGTCGCGGGTGGCAGAGTCACCGGCCGCGCGGTGCTGGCAGCGCTGACCGAGATCGGCGCGACGGCCACGGTCTACGACGACGATCCGGCCACTCAGCGGCAACTTGCCGAGACCGGGACGCCGACCGTCGACTCGGCGACCGCCGTCGACCGCATCGCCGACTACGCACTCGTCGTCGTCAGCCCCGGCTTCCCGCCGATCGCGCCGGTACCCGCCGCCGCCGCGTCCGCTGGCATCCCGATCTGGGGTGACGTCGAATTGGCCTGGCGGCTTGACCAATCCGGCCGTTATGGGCCGCCGCGGCGCTGGTTGACGGTGACCGGCACCAACGGCAAGACCACCACCACGTCGATGCTGCACGCGATGCTGGTTGCCGCAGGCCGCAGCAGCGTGCTGTGCGGCAACATCGGCGACCCGGTACTGGACGTGTTGCAGCAGCCCGCCGAACTGCTGGCCGTCGAGCTGTCCAGCTTCCAGCTGTACTGGGCGCCGTCGCTACGTCCGGAGGCCGGTGTGGTGCTCAACATCGCCGAAGACCATCTGGACTGGCACGGAACCTTCGCCGACTACGCCGCCGCCAAGGCGGGCGTGCTGCGCGGCCGGGTCGCGGTCGCCGGACTCGACGACTCGCCCGCAACGGCGCTGCTGACGGACGCCCCTGCGCCGATCCGGGTCGGCTTCCGGCTCGGGGAGCCCGCGGCAGGCGAACTCGGCGTGCGCGACGGCATGCTGGTCGACCGGGCATTCGCCGACGACCTGGCGCTGGCGGCGGTCTCGTCGATACCCGTGCCGGGCCCGGTCGGCGTCCTCGACGCACTGGCGGCCGCGGCACTGGCGCGCAGCGTCGACGTGCCCGCCGACGCCATCGCGGCCGCGCTGGCCTCGTTCCAGGTCGGCAGGCACCGCGCCGAGCGGGTGGCCGTCGTCGACCAGATCACCTACGTCGACGATTCGAAGGCCACCAACCCGCATGCCGCCGAGGCGTCGCTAATGGCCTACCCGCGGGTGGTGTGGATCGCCGGCGGACTGCTCAAGGGCGCGTCGGTCGACGAGACCGTCGCCAGGGTGGCATCGCGGCTGGTCGGAGCGGTGTTGATCGGGCGGGATCGGTCGATGGTTGCCGAGGCGTTATCGCGACACGCGCCGGATGTGCCCGTCGTACAGGTTGTGGCAGGCGAGGATATTGATATGCATGCGACTGCTGAGTCTCCTGTTGCGTCTGTGACACACGTGGTTCCCGTATCGGACGAGACTGTCGGCACTCGCGTTATGAATGCTGCCGTGGCCGCTGCCCGAGACCTGGCTCAACCCGGCGATACGGTGCTGTTGGCACCGGCCGGCGCGTCCTTTGACCAGTTCACCGGCTACGGGGACCGCGGCGACGCGTTCGCGGCCGCTGCCCGCGCCACACCGCGGTAGCTGCAGGTGAAGAACAAGCTGGCCCGGCTGCTGCGCCGGGGAGCCAAGGGCGACCAGGCGGCCGACAGCACACCCGAGGCGTCCACGGCGAAGGCCACCGCGAAAGCGACCACCGCCGAGCCGCGGACCCGGTTCGGGGCCTGGCTGAGCCGGCCCATGACGTCGTTCCATCTGATCATCGCGATCGCCGCGTTGTTGACCACGCTGGGTCTGATCATGGTGCTGTCGGCATCCGGGGTCCGTTCCTACGACGACGACGGTTCGGCGTGGGTCATCTTCGGCCGGCAGGTGTTGTGGACGATCATCGGGCTGTTCGCCTGCTATCTGGCGCTGCGGTTGCCGGTGCGGTTCATGCGGCGCCTGGCGTTCTCCGGCTTCGCCGCGACCATCGTGATGCTTGTGCTGGTGCTGATTCCGGGAATCGGTAAGGAAGCCAACGGTTCTCGCGGTTGGTTCGTGATCGCTGGATTCTCGATGCAGCCCTCCGAGCTGACGAAGATCGCCTTCGCGATCTGGGGCGCGCACCTGCTCGCGGCACGTCGCATGGAGCGGGCCTCGCTCCGGGAGATGCTGATCCCGTTGGTGCCGGCCGCGGTCATCGCGCTCGCTCTCATCGTCGCGCAACCCGACCTTGGCCAGACGGTGTCGATGAGCATCATCCTGCTCGGCTTGCTGTGGTACGCCGGTCTGCCGCTGCGGGTGTTCTTGAGCTCGCTGTTCGCCGCGATCGTCGCCGGAGCGATCCTGGCGGTGTCGGCGGGTTACCGCTCCGACCGGGTGCGGTCGTGGCTGGACCCGGGCCAGGACCCTCAGGACTCGGGGTACCAAGCCCGGCAGGCCAAGTATGCGCTGGCCAACGGCGGTATTTTCGGCGACGGTCTGGGGCAGGGCACAGCGAAGTGGAACTATCTGCCCAATGCGCACAATGACTTCATCTTCGCGATCATCGGCGAGGAACTCGGTCTGGTGGGCGCGTTGGGCCTGCTGGGGTTGTTCGGGTTGTTCGCGTACACCGGAATGCGCATCGCGCGCCGCTCCGCCGACCCGTTCCTGCGGCTGCTGACCGCGACCACCACCTTGTGGGTGATCGGTCAGTCGTTCATCAACGTCGGCTATGTGATCGGTCTGCTGCCGGTCACCGGGATCCAGCTGCCGCTGATCTCTGCCGGTGGAACATCGACGGCCACAACACTTTTGATGATCGGCATGATGGCCAACGCGGCCAGGCACGAACCCGAGGCCGTCGCAGCGCTGCGCGCCGGACGCGACGACCGGATGACCCGCATTCTGCGGCTGCCGTTGCCGGAGCCTTACTCGCCGACCCGGGTCGAGGCGCTGCGCGACCGGTTGCGCAGCAAGCCGAAGCCGGCCAAGCCGCAGCGCGCCGCCAAGCAGAAGCCGTCCGGTGGCCGGGCAGCGCGTCCGGCCAGACCGCCCGCGGTGGACAGGCGTGGCACCGGGGCAGGGCATCATGTAGGCGGACAGCGGTCCACCGGCCAGCGTCACGGACATGGCCGTCGAGCACTGGAAGGTCAGCGCTACGGGTGAGCGACTCGGTCACGGGGTCATCGGCCACTGGGCCAACCGGGCATTCCTCGTTGTCGGTTGTGCTCGCGGGCGGCGGCACAGCCGGCCACGTTGAACCCGCAATGGCCGTCGCTGATGCTCTGATCGGGCTGGATCCCGACGTTCGAATCACCGCGCTGGGCACCGCGCGCGGCCTGGAGACCAAGCTGGTGCCCGAGCGTGGCTACCACCTCGAGCTGATCACTCCCGTCCCGCTGCCGCGCAAACCCACCGGTGACCTGGCCCGCCTTCCGGCGCGGGTGCTGCGGGCGGTTCGGCAGACCAGGGCCGTGCTGGACAAAGTCGACGCCGATGTGGTGATCGGGTTCGGCGGCTACGTGTCGCTGCCCGCATACCTGGCCGCCCGCGGGGTAACCCGGCGCCGGCGCCGGGTGCCGGTGGTGATTCACGAAGCCAACGCCAGCGCCGGGCTGGCCAACCGGGTCGGGGCGCGCAGTGCCTGCCGCGTGCTCTCGGCGGTGCCCGATCCCGGTCTGCCCCACGCCGAGGTTGTGGGCGTGCCGGTCCGGGAAGCCATCACCTCGCTGGACCGCGCCGCAGTGCGGTCGACGGCGCGGGCGCATTTCGGCTTCGCCGACGACGCCCGAGTGCTGCTGGTGTTCGGCGGCTCGCAGGGCGCCGCGTCTCTCAACCGGGCGGTCGCCGCGGCCGCCGCCGATCTGGCGGCCGCGGGCGTCGCGGTGCTGCACGCCCACGGCGCCAAGAACACCATCGACCTGCGCACCCCGGAGCCCGGTGACCCGCCGTACGTCGCGGTCCCGTATCTGAGCCGGATGGACCTCGCCTATGCCGCCGCCGACTTGGCGATCTGCCGGTCGGGCGCGATGACCGTCGCCGAGGTGACGGCGGTCGGCCTGCCCGCGGTGTACGTACCGCTGCCGATCGGCAACGGAGAGCAGCGGCTCAACGCGTTACCGGTGGTCAATGCCGGTGGCGGCATCCTGGTGGCCGACGCCGACCTGACGCCGGACTTCGTCGCGGATCAGGTTGCCGGGCTGCTGAACGACGCGCCGCGGCTGGCGGCGATGACCACGGCCGCGGCGCTGGTCGGTCATCCGGATGCGGCACGGCAGGTGGCCCGCGTCGCGCTGGAGGTCGCACGCGCGGGGAGAACGCGACGATGAATTCAGCGCCGCTGCCCCCCGAGCTGCAGCGGGTGCACATGGTCGGCATCGGGGGAGCCGGCATGTCGGGGATCGCCCGCATCCTGCTAGATCGCGGCGGCATGGTGTCGGGGTCTGACGCCAAGGAGTCACGCGGCGTCCGTGCGTTGCGGGCGCGTGGCGCGCTGATCCGGATCGGCCATGACGCGTCGTCGCTGGATCTGCTGCCGGGCGGCGCGACGGCGGTCATCACCACGCACGCCGCGATCCCGAAGACCAACCCCGAACTCGTCGAGGCCCGTCGTCGCGGCATCCCGGTGGTGCTGCGCCCGGCGGTCCTGGCCAAGCTGATGGCCGGGCGAACCACGTTGATGGTGACCGGCACGCACGGCAAGACGACCACGACGTCGATGCTGATCGTGGCCCTGCAGCATTGCGGCCGGGACCCGTCCTTCGCCGTCGGCGGTGAACTGGGCGAGGCCGGCACCAACGCTCACCACGGCAGCGGCGACTGCTTCGTCGCCGAGGCCGACGAAAGCGACGGCTCGCTGCTGGAATACACCCCGAATATCGCCGTGGTCACCAACATCGAGTCCGACCATCTCGACTTCTTCGGCAGTTCCGACGCCTACATCGCGGTCTTCGACTCGTTCGTGGAGCGCATCGCTCCGGGTGGCGCGCTCGTTGTCTGCACCGATGACCCCGGCGGAGCCGCGTTGGCCGATCGCACTGCGGCGCTGGGGATCCGGGTACTGCGGTACGGCTCGTCGTACGACGGCCCGGACCACACGCTGGCCGGGACGTTGTTGTCGTGGGAACAACAGGGCACCGAGGCGGTCGCACACGTCAAGCTCGACGGCGAAATCCATCCATGGGTGATGCGACTGTCGGTGCCGGGTCGGCATATGGCGCTCAACGCGCTGGGTGCGATGCTGGCCGCCATCGAGATCGGCGCCGCGGCCGACTGCGTGCTGGACGGGCTGGCCGGTTTCGAGGGAGTGCGGCGCCGTTTCGAGCTGATCGGAACGGCTTCCGGGGTAAGGGTTTTCGACGACTACGCGCATCATCCGACGGAGGTCAGCGCCACCTTGGAGGCGGTGCGCACGCTGCTGGAGCAGACCGGCGCCGGTCGCTCGTTGGTGGTGTTCCAACCGCATTTGTATTCGCGGACGCAGGCTTTCGCCGCTGAGTTCGGTGCCGCGCTCGACGCGGCCGACCAGGTTTTCGTGCTCGACGTCTACGGCGCACGCGAACAGCCGATCGCCGGGGTGAGCGGGGCGAGTGTGGCCGAACACGTCAGCGTCCCAGTGCAGTATCTGCCCGATTTCTCATCGATCGCCGAGGTAGTGGCGGCGACGGCGGCGCCCGGTGATGTCGTCGTCACCATGGGCGCCGGGGACGTCACCATGCTCGCTCCTGAGATCGTCACCGCGCTGCAGGTGAAGGCCAACCGCGGCACGCCGGGCCGGCCGGGGGAGTCGCGGTGACCGAGCCGGACGGCGTGACACCCGACGACGACCCCGTCGGTGAAAACACGGCCACCGGGCCGATCGAAACCGCTGGGCCCTCCGACGGCGACGACGGCACCGCCGCGGAGCAGGAGCAAACCGGCGACCCGGTAGAGGGGCCGCGTCGACGCGCCCGGCGGGAACGCGCGGAGCGCCGCGAGGCCCAGGCGCGCGCGATGGCGATCGAAGAAGCCCGCCGCGAGGCGAAACGCGTTGCGCGGGGGCGACCCGCGGCTACGTCCAAACCCGTTGGGCGCGGGGCGGTCCGGGGCCTGAAGCTGTTCCTTCTATCGCTGCTGTTGATCGTGGCTACCACCGCGGTAGGGCTGGTCCTGTATTTCACGCCGGTGATGTCGGCGCGCAGCATCATTGTCACCGGTATCGGGGCAGTCACCCGTGACGAGGTGCTCGACGTGGCTCATGTCCGGCTCGGCACGCCGCTTCTGCAGATCAACACCGACGGCGTCGCCGACCGGGTGGCGGCGATCCGCCGGGTGGCCAGCGCGCGAGTGCAGCGCGACTACCCATCGGCGCTTCGGATCATCATCGTCGAGCGAATTCCGTTGGTGGTCAAGGACTTTCCTGACGGGCCGCATCTGTTCGACCGGGACGGTGTGGACTTCGCGACCGCGCCGCCACCGCCGGCGCTGCCCTACATCGACGTCGACAATCCCGGACCGACCGATCCGGCGACCAAGGCCGCGCTCGCGGTGTTGACCGCGCTGCGCCCCGAAGTCGTCGCGCAGGTGAGCCGGATCGCCGCACCGTCGGTCGCGTCGATCACGTTGACCCTTGCCGACGGGCGCAAGGTGATCTGGGGGACCAACGACCGCACCGAGGAAAAGGCGCAGAAGTTGACCGCCCTGCTGACCCGGCCGGGGCGCACCTATGACGTCTCGAGTCCGGATCTGCCGACCGTCAGGTAGGCGGGTCCTCCGCCGCTGCGCTAGTTACTCCAGCGCCTTTGCGCAGCCGGTGAGGATCGCGCGAAAGGTGAGCGAGCGAATCAACGGCAGGGTGATCACCTCGATCAACTTCCCGCCTGCGCGCGCGGGAAGCGTGTAGCCGCTGACCCAATCGACATGCGTGCCGTTTCCCGACGGGGTGCAGGTGAGGACGCCGCCGTCGTGTTGTGAAGGCGGAAACGAGCCGACGACGATATAGGAGCAGCTCCGGGGTGCGTCGTAAGCCGTGATC
>NZ_DATNJW010000086.1:0-6586 GCF_035603715.1 Mycobacterium sp.
GAACCGGCATGGCCGGTCCCTCCGGTAACGAAAACACGCATGTGACTTTCCTTCTGACAGTAGGTGGAGTGGGTGTTCTTCTCGTGCCGCAGAACGACTGGCGTCATGGAGCGCAAAAAGTGGTGGTGCGGGCACGCTCAGCTGAGAATGTTGACGCTGAGGAAGAAGTTGGTGTGCTTGACGGAATGGGTCATGAGGCCCATCTCCAAGAGACCCGCGCCCTCCAGCCAGTGGGCCATGCTCAGATCGCCGGTGTCGTGCGGGCGCAGTCCGAGGCTCTTGATGAACGCTGACACGCTCGCTTTGGCCTGCGCGTCGTCGCCGGCCATGAACACGTCCAGCGGGGCGCCTGCAGCCAGGACATCGCGGAAGAGAGTGTTGAACGCCTTGACGACATGGGCGCTTTTGGTCGCGGCCTTCGCGATCTCCTGCGCGCCGGAACTGCCGTTGGGGGTGACAAGGCCCTTGGCGTCGGGGGAGAAGGTGTTGGTGATATCGACGATGATCTTTCCGGCCAGCGCGTCCCCGTACTGACTGACGACCGGCACGGCGCTGTCGAACAGGACGGCGAGGATGACGATCTCCCCGGCCGGGACGGCGCCCCATCTTCCGACCGTGGCGCCGTCGCCGATCTCCTTGGCCAGGGCTGCGGCCTTGGCCGCATCGCGAGAAATGACTTCGACGGCGTTGCCGCCCTTGACGGCCAGGGCGCCGATGGCACTAGCCATGTTCCCCGAGCCGATGATGCTGATGCTGCTCATGAGGGATCCCTTCTTGGTTGGCGATCAAAAGGTTGACTACTCAACCATATGGGAAGATGGATGATGCGTCAACCAATCCGGGTAGCATGGGGGCTAATGGACCCGAACTGGCTGAACCCGCGTGAAGACCGCGCCTGGCGAGCCTTCATGCATGCGCATCATCAGGTCGTCGCACACCTGAACCGTGGCCTGCAGGAATCGGGCCTGTCCGGGGCCGACTACGAGGTCCTGGCGGTGCTCTCGGCTCTCGACCGAGACCGCATGGCCGCCCGCGACCTGTGCAGGGCACTGGGCTGGGAGAAGAGCCGTCTCTCCCACCAGCTGCGCCGCATGCAAAAGGACGGGCTGATCAGCCGCGAGCCCAACCCCGACGACGCCCGCAGCACCCTGGTCTGCCTGTTGCCGGCTGGCCGCGCCGCAGTCGAGAAGGCGGCACCTAGGCATGTGAACGACGTCCGCCGGAACTTCGTCGATCCGCTTACCCCGGCTGAGCTAGACATGCTCGCCACCCTCAACGAAAGACTCCTGCACCACCTGGCCACAAGCTACGACTCCCCCGCCGAAGACGAGCCCTCATAGCCTTCGTAGGCCGTGGGCATTTCGACTTAAAGTGCTCGAGATTGCCAAATACATTGCGTGGCAACATCCTTCAAATGTCCAATCGGACATCGAGTGGACAATTCATGTGAGAATTGGACACTAAGTTTGAGAACCTTACTACTACCGCGCCATGTTGGCGAAACGCGACAGGTGCAACTGGTGAGCAACGGTCACCGTCTTGGTCGGGCCGTTGCGGTGTTTGGCCAGAATCAAGTCCGCCTCACCGCCACGCGGGTCGTCACGCTCGAACGCATCCGGCCGGTTCAGCAGGATGACCATGTCCGCATCTTGCTCTAAACTGCCGCTCTCACGAAGGTCGGACAGCATCGGCTTCTTGTCGGTGCGCTGCTCGGGACCACGGTTGAGCTGGCTGATGGCGATCACTGGCACCTCGAGCTCCTTGGCCAAAAGCTTGAGCTGCCTTGAGAATTCAGACACCTCGATCTGCCGCGACTCGACCTTCTTGCCTGAGGTCATCAGCTGCAGGTAGTCGACGACGACCAGGCGCAGATCGGCCCGCTGCTTCAGCCGCCGCGCCTTGGCGCGAATCTCCATCATCGTCAGGTTTGGCGAGTCGTCGATATACAGTGGCGCCTCGCTGATTTCGCTCATCCGCCGGGCCAGCCGCGTCCAGTCGTCGTCGCTCATCCGCCCCGAGCGCATGTCGCCGAGCTTGATCTTGGCTTCGGCGGACAGCAGCCGCATGACGATCTCGGACTTGCTCATTTCCAGTGAGAAGATGACGCTGGCCATCCGGTGCTTGATCGAGCACGACCGCATGAAATCCAGCCCGAGCGTGGAGTTGTGGGTGGGAATCATGCCCCGGCCGGCCAAATATAGGTGCGCCGCGTTGTCCACCTGCACGCAGCGCACCGGAACACTGCTGACCGGGCGCACGGCGTCCACTTGCAGCACCGGGGCCATCAGGGTGGTGGCGCCCGCGCACATCCCAGAGCGCCCTATGGCTCCCGCGGCCGAGATGGTGTCCAGGCCGCCGCGCAACAGGCCCGTTGTGCGGATACCAAAAGCAGTCGGCCACTGATGCTCGGCATCGGCGACGATTACCGTGCCGTCGGAGAACTCGACTTCGTAGCACGGCCGGCCCAGCATGATCTCCGTCGCGGCCACTACCCGTGTCGGTACTCCGTCGGCGCCCAGCAGTTCGTCGCCAACGGCGACCTCGCCCATCGTCGTCCAGCCGTCCGGCGTCGGCAGCGGTGTGCCCAACGCCAGCGCCTTCCCCACCCCAGGTCGGGCCGCGACGATGATCATCTGGCCCGGGTGCAGGCCATTGGTCACCTCGTCGAGTTCGGTGAACCCGGTCGGGACCCCGCGCGCCAGGCCGCCGTTGGAGGCGATGGCGTCGATCTCATCCATCGTCGGCTGCAGCAGGTCTTCCAGTGGAACGAAGTCTTCGGACAGCCGTCGCTCGGTGACCTCATACATCTCGGCCTGCGCCCGGTCGACGACCTCGGCCACATCGGCTCCCTCGGCACCGGCGTAGCCGTACTGCACCACCCGGGTGCCCGCTTCCACCAGCCGGCGCAAAAGCGCCTTCTCCGCGACGATCCCCGCGTAGTAGCCGGCGTTGGCAGCGGTCGGCACTGTCGAGATCAACGTGTGCAGGTAGGGCGCGCCACCGATCCTGCGCAACAGCCCGCGGCGGTCCAACTCGGCCGCCACCGTCACCGCGTCGGCCGGCTCCCCGCGTCCATACAGATCCAGGATGGCGTCGTAGACGTTCTGGTGTGCGGGTCGATAGAAGTCGCCGGGCCGCAGCTTTTCCAGCACATCGGCGATCGCATCCTTGCTGAGCAACATGCCGCCCAGTACTGACTGCTCGGCCGCGAGGTCTTGCGGGGGCTGACGCCCATAGTCTTCGCTTGGCGCATCCGTGCCCGGGCGTCCCAAGTCGTCAACAACCGCCATAGACTCCCCGCCTCCTCCCACCCAACGTTCGAACGCACATTCGACATCGGTGGCTAGACGTTAGGTCACGCCACCGACACCGCTCGACTCAGCCCGACCGCCCGACTCACCCCGAAATTCGGGGTCCCCCCAGCCGGGCGCATCGACGGCCTCCGCCCTCGTGACCGACGTGACCCACGATCGGCGGGACTCCCACCGCGAGTTGTGTAGTCGGTTCTCGAACGCCAGCATCACCTTGCGACGGGTCGACGTTAAAGGTTGCTGGCAAGGACGCCAAACGAGGTTGTTCATAGACCTGTGCATCGTGTGTGCATATCCGTCTGCGCCCGTGTTGAGGGGGTGTGGAGAACTTGTGGAGCAATATGCGCCGTTGCGACATCACTGCAGATAAGGGCACCACACACCCGCATGCTTTGTGTGGATGGGAATCTCTTCGGCGTGTCGTGACGGGTTGCCACTTCGGGCGTGTTGTGTTTCACCCAATGATTACCAGCGTTAACGGACGGTAACGTTCGCTATGGGCAGCCGAGGACTATTGAGTTCGCTATGCACATAGCAATACCCCCCGGGGCAGCCCTTTCGCTGCCACCGGGGGGTATCTAGGTATAGACCGTTAGGCGTCTGCGACGACGTCGAGTGCGACTTTCACGTCGACGTCGGGGTGCACGTGCAGCGTGATCGGGTGGCTGCCGATCGCCTTGATGTGGCCCTTGGGCAACCGGACGACGCGCTTGTCGAGGTTGGGTCCGCCGGCCTTGCGGATCGCCGTGACAACGGCGCCGGCGGTCACCGAACCGAACAACTTGCCCGAGTCACCGGCGGTCTTCACGGGCAGCGCAACGGCGCCAAGGCCCTCGATCGCGGCTTTGATCTCGTTGGCGTGCTCGAGGTCGCGGACCTGCTTGGTCTCGCGGGCACGACGGATGTCGTCCGCTTGCTTCTGGGCGCCGCGCGACGCGACGATCGCCAGCCCACGCGGAAGCAGGAAGTTGCGGCCGTAGCCGTCTTTGACCTCGACGGTGTCGCCGACGCCACCGAGGTGGTCGACGTCGGCGGTCAAAATGAGCTTCATTGTTTCGCTGATTCCGTTCTACGTGGCGCGGTTACCGCGTCGAGGAGGTGAAGGGCAGCAACGCCACCTCGCGGGCGTTCTTGACCGCGATCGCAACGTCGCGCTGGTGCTGGACGCAGTTGCCGGTGACGCGACGGGCACGGATCTTGCCGCGCTCGCTGATGTACGTACGCAGCAACTGGGTGTCCTTGTAATCGATGTCCTGGCCCTTTTTGGAGCAGAACACGCACTTGCGTGCCTTGATCGGCTTTTCCGGCGCCGGGCGCCGCTTGGTGGACTTCGCCATCTTGAGTCTCTTTCGTTCTGTCGTTGAAAAGTTGTTAGAAGGGGGGCTCGTCGTCGCCGCCGGCGAACGACCCCGATGCCGGGGCGCTGCCCCACGGGTCTTCGCTTGCCGCGCTGCCGCCGCCACTCTGAGCAGCCGGCTGGCGGGAGCCGCCGCCGCCACCGAAACCACCGCCGCCACCGCCGCTGCGGCTGGCCTTGTTCACCTTGGCTGTGGCGTACTTCAGGCTCGGGCCGATCTCGTCGACCTCGAGCTCGACCACGGTGCGCTTCTCGCCCTCGCGGGTCTCGAACGAACGCTGCTTGAGCCGTCCGCTCACGATCACGCGCGAGCCGCGGGTCAGGCTCTCCGCTACGTTCTCGGCAGCCTCCCGCCAGATATTGCAGCGGAGGAACAGCGCTTCGCCGTCCTTCCACTCGTTGGTCTGGCGGTCGAACATCCGAGGCGTCGACGCGACGGTGAAGTTCGCGACGGCCGCGCCCGACGGCGTGAACCGCAGTTCGGGGTCCGCGGTCAGGTTTCCGATGACTGTGATGACGGTGTCACCAGCCACAATGTCCTCCTGGCTCCGCCGTGCATCGGCGGTTGGTGGTCACGAGCATGCTGTCGCAGAGAGCCTACGCAACGACTACGACGCGTCGCGGTCATTCGCCCACAGGCTCCTGCTGACTAGTGCTTGTCGGTGCGCATCACCTTGGTGCGTAGCACCGACTCGTTCAGGCTGAGCTGACGGTCGAGCTCGGACACCGTGGCGGGAGCGGCTTTCAGATCGATCACCGCATAGATGCCCTCGGCATGCTTGAGGATCTCGTAGGCCAGCCGGCGCTTGCCCCAGATGTCGACCTTCTCCACCGTGCCGCCGTCTTTGCGGACAACGTTGAGGAAAGTCTCCAGCGACGGAGCTACGGTGCGCTCGTCGAGAGTGGGGTCGAGGATGACCATTAATTCGTATGGACGCATGGGAACCTCATCACCTCCTATGGTCGTGTGCGGCCACGGCTCATTTCTCCGTGGCAGGAGGGTCGCCTGCGTCGGCAACCGTCACAGGCTACCGGAAGGTGGCTGAGCTCGCGAAATCGTGCGCTGGCACGGCGCTGTTTGGGGCCGTCTGCCGTAGCCCGGGCGGACGCAGCACCGGCGGCAGCCAGCCCGGCGGCGCGTCGGCGGCGCGATCGAACACCCCGCCCGCCGGATCGTCCACCCGGCCACCCCAGCGCACCAGATCTTCGTCGGGCCGGTAGATCTGCCGGACCACCAGCGCGCACAGCGCCAGCACCGCGACGTCACGCAGCACCACCGTCGCGGTGAACCACTGCTGCGGCAGCCCACGATCGGGCACGCTGTAGAGGTAGTACATCCGCGGCACCCAGACCAGTGCGTCAATCGTCATCCACGCCAACAGGATCCGGCGATGCGGCAACGCCAGCACCGCCAGCGGCACCAGCCACAGCGAGAACTGCGGGCTCCACACCTTGTTGGTCAACAGGAACGCCGCCACCACCAGCAGCGCCAGCTGCGCAACTCGCGGCCGCCGCGGGGCGGTCAGGGCTATGTAACCGATTGCGAGACAACACAACACGAACAGAGCCAGCACGACCTCGTTCAGATGCTCCGGCGGCTGCCAGAAGCCGAGGTCGGTGTCGAAGCCCTGCCAGCCGGTGAACGACTTGACGACGCTGTACAGCGAATCCATGTCTTCGCCGCGGCGGGCGTTCAGCCGGAAGAACTCCGACCAGCCTCGCGGAAAGAGCACCATCACCGGCAGGTTGACCAGCAACCAGGTCGCCACCGTCGCGGCCGCGGTACGGGCCGCCTCGCGAAGCCGCCCGGTGCGGATGCCCAGCACCAGCAGCGGGCCCAGCAGCAGCACCGGATACAGCTTGGCCGCGGCACCCAGACCGATCAACAACCCGGCGAGCACCGGTCGCCGTCGCGCCC
>NZ_DATNJW010000087.1:0-2381 GCF_035603715.1 Mycobacterium sp.
CTGAATCATCGCCCCGGAGTTGAAGTCCTTGAAGTACATGACTTCTTTGTCGCCATTGGCGTAAGTGACCTCGAGGAACCGGTTGTCGTCGATCTCGGCGTACATCCGGTCGACGACCTTCTCGATCATCGCCTTGATGCACGCTCCACGGTCACCACCGAATTCGGTGATGTCATCGGCGTGCACCGGAAGAGTCTCGACGAGGTACTTCGAGAAGATGTCCTGGGCCGACTCGGCGTCCGGGCGCTCGATCTTGATCTTCACGTCGAGGCGGCCGGGCCGCAGGATCGCCGGGTCGATCATGTCCTCACGGTTGGAGGCACCGATGACGATGACGTTCTCCAGGCCCTCGACACCGTCGATCTCGCTGAGCAGCTGCGGGACGACGGTGGTCTCCACGTCGGAGGAAACCCCGGTGCCGCGGGTGCGGAAGATCGAGTCCATCTCGTCGAAGAACACGATCACCGGTGTGCCCTCGGATGCCTTCTCGCGGGCCCGCTGGAAGATCAGCCGGATGTGACGCTCCGTCTCACCGACGAACTTGTTCAGCAGCTCGGGGCCTTTGATGTTGAGGAAGTAGGACTTGGCCTCGCGGGCGTCGTCGCCGCGGACCTCAGCCATCTTCTTGGCCAGCGAGTTGGCGACGGCCTTGGCGATCAACGTCTTACCGCAACCGGGCGGGCCGTAGAGCAACACGCCTTTGGGCGGGCGCAGCGCGTACTCGCGGTAGAGCTCCTTGTGCAGGAACGGCAACTCGACGGCGTCGCGGATCTGCTCGATCTGCCGGCCCAGCCCACCGATGTCGTTGTAGGTGACGTCGGGAACCTCTTCGAGCACCAGGTCCTCGACCTCGGCCTTGGGGATGCGCTCGAAGGCGTAACCCGCTTTGGTGTCCACCAGCAGCGAGTCACCGGGACGCAGCTTGCGCGGCCGCAGGTCGTCGTCCGACGAGTCATACACACCGTCGGGCAGGTCCTCGGCCACCAGCGGCTCGGCCAGCCACACGATGCGCTCCTCGTCGGCGTGACCGACCACCAGAGCGCGGTGCCCGTCAGACAGAATCTCGCGCAGAGTTGAAATCTCGCCGACTGATTCATACGTGCCGGCCTCGACGACAGTTAAAGCCTCGTTGAGCCGAACGGTCTGTCCCTTGCGCAACGACTTCACGTCGATGTTGGGCGAGCACGTCAGGCGCATCTTGCGGCCCGAGGTGAAGACGTCAAGGGTGTCGTCCTCGTGAGTGGACAACAGCACGCCGTAGCCGCTGGGCGGCTGCCCGAGCCGATCGACCTCTTCGCGCAGCGCCAGCAGCTGCTGGCGAGCTTCCTTGAGGGTTTCCATCAGCTTGGAGTTGCGCGACGCCAGCGAATCGATACGCGCCTCGAGCTGGTGCACATCGCGCGGACTGCGTGCGGCACTGTGCGATCCCGCAGCGTTGTCCAGTTGCTCGCGCAGGATTGCAGCCTCGCGTCGCAGCTCTTCCAACTCGGCAGCGTCCTCGCTGGAGAGGTCTGGCTCGCGCGGGTTACCGAACGCTTCACGCTCAAACTCACCCATGGTGCGCTCCTTTCCCGCTCCGGGACGGTGGTGCGGTGGATACCTCAACGCTACCGGCGATTTCCAATTCATGCGGGAACTCGAAATGGGGCACACACGCAACAGCGTTAACATCTTGTTTAGTCAGCTTTACCGAGAGGACCTTAGTGACCGTGAAAACCCTAGCCACAGGCATGGCGGCGCTGGCCGCCGTCGGCGCTGCGGCCGCCGGTGTGACGTGCATTGCATCCGTTACCGCTGTGTCGCCCCGCGTTCAGCCGGTCGTCTTCGGCGCGCCGCTACCGCAGGACCCGCCGGCGCCGGTCGGAGTGGACCTGCCCACCGCCAATCAGCTCACCACCGTGCTGAACACGCTGCAGGACCCCAGCGTGTCGTTCGCGAGCAAGGGTTACCTGATCGAGGGCGGCATCCCCGTTCCGGCCAGCCTTGCCGACCACGAACTCCAGAAGGCCGCTGCCAAGGGCAGCCTGCCGCTGACGTTCAACATCAGCAACATCGCCCCCGCCGGTCCCGGCTCCGCCACGGCCACCATCACCGCGACGGGCCCGCATCTGGCCCCGACACCCGAGTACCTCAGGTTCGTCGATCAAGGCGGCTGGAAGCTGTCGCACGACTCGGCGATGACGCTGATCCAGTCTGTGCGCTCGTCGCACTGACGGCCGCTGAATGCCCCGCCGCCTTAACGCGGTCTTGAGCACCGCCGCGATTGCGGCGGTGCTCGGGCTTTCGGGGTGTTCCAGTGCGAAGGACGATGCGTCGCCCGAGACCTCCGCACCGTCGACGTCGGCGTCGCTGAGTTCGGCGGCGGCCCCGCAGGCGGCTCC
>NZ_DATNJW010000088.1:0-9327 GCF_035603715.1 Mycobacterium sp.
GATCTTCCGTCTCAGGTCGACTGTTCGCAGCGATGAGATGAAAGCCGAAAGCACTCTATCCTCCTGCGCAGCCGGTCTCTGTTCGCGGCGTGCCTACTGGCTGGCGTATCCAGCACTGAATGTCCTGCATGGTCCTGTGTCGCGCGCCGAGCACATGCAGGCCAGGACGTGTTCAGGCGCGCGTCAGACAGTCTACGAGACTAACAGCGCACGCAGCGCCGTCCTGCAAACGGGTGGGCTGCGCACAGAATCGATGCCCACGCCGTTGCCTGCTGCGCTTACCCGCTGGACAGCCCGCACACAGCGACGAGGCGTAAGGTTTCATTGGCTCTTTACCTTGGCTAAATATCAAAGGACTACAGCTGGGTGTTGACGGAAGGGTGATTATGACGCGCAGTGATACCGACAGTTGGGATCTGGCCTCGAGCGTGGGCGCCACGGCAACGATGGTGGCGGCGGCCCGTGCGCTGGCCTCCCGGGACACCGACCCGATCATCAATGACCCGTTCGCCGCTCCCTTGGTGCGTGCGGTGGGCATCGACTTCTTCACCCGCGTCGTCGACGGGGAGATCGACCCGGCCGACACCGGCGAGAACGGCACCGCGGAACTGCAGACCGAAACCGACTCATTGGCGGTCCGGACGCGGTTCTTCGACGAGTTCTTCACCGATGCGGCGACGGCGGGCATCGAACAGTCCGTGATCCTGGCCGCCGGCCTGGACTCCCGGGCCTACCGGCTGAACTGGCCGGCCGCCAGTATCGTCTACGAAGTCGACCAACCTCAGGTCGTCGCCTTCAAGACCGAGACCATGGCAGAACTGGGTGCCGAGCCGACGGCGGAGCGCCGCACGGTCAGCATCGACCTGCGCGAGGATTGGCCGGCCGCATTGCGCGACAGCGGTTTCGACGACACCAAACCGTCGGCCTGGAGCGCCGAGGGACTGTTGATGTATCTGCCACCCGACGCACAGGACCGACTGTTCGACTACATCACCGCGCTCAGCGCGCCGGGCAGCCGGATCGCCACGGAGTATCACCCGGACAACGGGTCGACGATGGCCGAGCGCGGCAAGGCGATGAGCGATCGGTGGGCAACTATCGGCTGCGACGTCGACTTGTCCGGATTGTTCTACGAGGGCGAGCGCAACAACGTCGCCGACTACCTCACCGAACGCGGCTGGGACGTGCTCGCCCGCAACCGCCGGGACCTGTTCGGCGAATACGGCCGCGTCTACCCGGGTGACGACGCGCTCGCCGCGTTCCGAAACATCGTTTCCCTCACCGCAACTCGCAGATAGGAAGTCTTCAGATGACCACAAGCGACAGCGGACGCCATGACGGCGACAGCTGGGACCTGGCGTCCAGCGTGGGCGCCACCGCCACCGCGGTGGCCGCCCGACGCGCGATGGCGTCCAAAGGCCCCAACCCCCTGATCGACGATCCCTTCGCCGAGCCATTGGTCAACGCGGTCGGGGTCGAAGCCTTCATCAAGATGATGAACGGCGACATCGAACTCACCGACGATGATCCGGCCTTCACCTCACAGCGGCTTGCCGAGGGGATGGCGGTTCGAACCCGGTTCTTCGACAACTTCTTCACCGATGCCGCCAAAGCCGGTGTGCGCCAAGCCGTCATCCTGGCGGCCGGGCTCGACACACGCGCCTATCGGCTGCCGTGGCCGTCGGGAACCCTGGTCTACGAGATCGACCAGCCGCAGGTCATCGAATTCAAAACGCGCACGCTGGCCGATCTTGGGGCGACTCCCACCGCCGACCGCAAAGCGGTGGCCGTCGACCTGCGCGACGACTGGGTAGGCGCCTTGCGCGACATCGGGTTCAACACCGAGCGCCCGACCGCCTGGATCGCCGAAGGACTGCTGGGTTACTTGCCTCCGGACGCGCAGGATCGGTTGTTCGACACCATCACCACGCTCAGCTTCAGCGGCAGCAGAATCGGCACCGGCTATGTTCCGGACATCCGCGATCGAATCGCCAAGCGTGGCAACGAGATCAGCGAACGCTGGCGCCGACTAGGGCTGAACGTGAACTGGGCCGATCTGGTGTACGACGGCGATCGCAACGACCCCGCGGAGTACCTGGCCGCCCGTGGCTGGCAGACGACCGTGCACACCACACCAGAGCTGTACGCCGCCAACGGTTTTGAATTCCCGGATGCTCCCTCGATGGTCGCGTTTGGGGATATCAGGTACGTCTCGGCGGAGCTACCGTAACGACGCCAGCTCGATGAACCGGCGGTAGCGTTCGGCCACCGGGCCGGCCCAGGCCGGGCTGGGTTCGACCGCCCGTTCGACGGCAGCCCAGCGGGCCGCGTCGGTGAGCGCCGACTCCGCACCCACCGCCATCCGGGCCAGGAACGCGGCGCCCAGCGCGGCGCCTTCGGCCACTCCGGACACCTGCACCGGCCGACCGGTGGCATCGGCGATGGCCTGCATCCAGGGTTGGACCCGGGTACCGCCACCGGCGGCCACGATCCGCGACACGTTCGCTCCGCTCAGCTCGATGATCTGGCGGACGACGAAGCCGGATGCCTCGTAGGCGGCCCGTCGCAGTGCAGCCGCGTCGTGGGTGAGGTCGAGGCCGTCCAGCATCCCGCGACGGTCCGGGTCGTGGAAGGGTGTGCGTTCGCCGCGCAGATACGGCGACCACACCGGCACGCGCCGCGGGTCGGCCGCAGAAGGGTCGCCCGGTCCCAGGACGCGATCGACCCAGCCGAGAAACAGCCCGCCGGCATTGCTCGCGCCGCCGATCTGGCTCTTGCCGGTCATGGTCGGGATGGTCCACAGGCCCGGCACCTGACGCGCCTCGGGGACGGTGACCCACACGATCAGCGTGGTGCCACACAGCACCAGCACGTCGCCGTCGTCATCGGCGCCGGACACCATCTGCTCGCACAGCGCGTCGATGGCCCCGATCGCCAGCACCGCGTCGCCCACCCGTCCGACCGCGACGCCGGGAGCTTCGACCCGGGGCATCCGATCGACCGTGACACCGCGCTGCGCACACTCCTGCGCGTTCCAACCGGTGCCGTCGAACAGCGGCAGCCCCGTATAGGCGGTGGGAAAGTCGACGATCGCCTCGCCTGCCAGCGCGTAGTTGGCCACCGCCGGAGCCGGCCAGTAACCGGCCGCTTCGGGCGCCTGGGCCGCCGTCCAGCGCAGGAATTCGCCGACCTCGCCCACCGGGGAGGGTCCGTCGGTATCAGCATCGGCCACCCGGCCCCGGCCGTCGCCGTAGAGCAGCCCTGGTGTGATCGGCCGGCCGTCGGCGTCGACGGCAGTCAGCGACGGAACCATCGCCGACACCGCGACCGCCCGCGCATCCGGGCGCGCCAACTGGTTCAGCGCCGTCAGCGGGCCCCGCCGCCAGGCCTGGTCCGCGTTGTGCTCCAGCCGGTCCGGCGCCGGCACCCGCAACTCGTGCGGAATCCGTGCCCGCGCGACCACCCGGCCGTCCTCATCGGCGGCGACCGCTTTGACGGCGGTGGTGCCGATATCGATGCCGATTGTGACCTCTTTGCGTGACACGGGCGTCACCGTACGCCAGCATTGGCACTCGTGACCCGTGCTTTGGTGACGGCCCCGCTGCGTGGCGAAGGATTCGAAAAGCTGCGGCAGTTGGTCGATGTCGTCTACGACCCGTGGATCGACCAGACTCCGCTGCGCATCTATTCCGGCGAACAGCTCGCCGAGCGTATCTCCGCCGAAGGAGCCGATATCGTTGTGGTGGAGAGTGATTCGGTGAGCGGGCCGGTTCTCGACCTAGGCTTACGGGCTATCGCGTCCACCCGCGGTGACCCCAACAACGTCGACGTCGCGGCCGCGACCGCGGCCGGCATCCCGGTGCTGAATACGCCGGGGCGCAACGCGGATGCGGTCGCCGAGATGACGCTGGCCCTGCTCTTCTCCGCCACCCGTCAGGTGTTGGCCGCGGACGCCGACGTGCGGGCCGGCGAGGTGTTCCGCGACGGCAGCATTCCGTATCAGCGCTTCCGCGCGTGGGAGGTGGCCGGGCGAACGGCCGGGCTGATCGGCCTCGGCGCGGTGGGGCGCGCGGTCCAGTGGCGGCTGTCCGGCCTCGGCATGCGGGTGATCGCCTACGACCCCTACAACGACGACGCCAGACACAGCCTGGACGATCTGCTGGCGGAGGCCGACATCGTCTCGCTGCACGCGCCGGTGACCGCTGACACCACCGGGCTGATCGGCACCGAGCAATTCGCGGCCATGCGCGACGGCGTCGTCTTCCTCAACAGCGCCCGGGCTCAGCTGCATGACACCGACGCGCTCGTCGAGGCGCTGCGCACCGGCAAGGTAGCCGCCGCGGGCCTGGACCACTTCGTCGGCGAGTGGCTGCCGACCGATCACCCGTTGGTTGGGATGCGCAATGTTGTGCTCACGCCACACATCGGCGGAGCCACGTGGAACACTGAGGCGCGGCAGGCCAAGATGGTGGCCGACGACCTCGAAGCCCTGCTATCCGGTAGAACGCCGGCCCATATCGTCAACCCGGAGGTGCTCACCTCATGAGATTCGTTGACAATCCCCACGACGCGGTGCTTGCTGCGGCCAAAGACATGCTGCGCCGCGGGCTGGTCGAGGGAACCGCGGGCAACATCTCGGCCCGACGCGAAGACGGCAACCTGGTCATCACCCCGTCGTCGGTCGACTATGCCGACATGACGCTCGACGACCTGGTGCTGGTCGATCCGGATGGCGGCGTGTTGCATGCCGCCGAGGGGCGGTCGCCGTCGAGCGAGATGAAGCTGCACCTGGCTTGTTACCAGGCGTTCGACGACATCGGCAGCGTCATCCACAGCCACCCGGTGTGGGCCACCATGTTCGCGATCGCGCATCAGCCGATTCCGGCTTGCATCGACGAATTCGCCATCTACTGCGGCGGCGACATCCGCTGCAGCGACTACGCGGCATCGGCCACGCCCGAGGTCGGCTCCAACGCGGTGAAGGCCCTGGAAGGCCGGGCCGCGGCGCTGATTGCCAACCACGGCCTGGTGGCGGTCGGTCCCCGACCGGACAAAGTCCTGCACGTCACCGCACTGGTCGAGCGGACCGCTCAGATCGTCTGGGGGGCCAGGGCTCTCGGCGGCCCGGTCCCGATCCCGGACGATGTCAACGCCAACTTCGCCGGCGTGTACGGCTATCTGCGCGCCAACCCGATGTAGTCCCGCCAGCTACGCGGCGAGGTGCCGTGGGTTCGACGGAACAGCCGGCTGAAGTATCCCGGATCAGGTATCCCGACCCTGCGAGCGACTTCGGAGATGGGAATATCGCTCTCCGTCAACAACTTACGCGCCTCGGTCATTCGGCGTTCGATGATCCAGTCTTGCACGGTTCGGCCGGTGCGGCGCCGTACGACGGTAGTCAGGTGTCCGGGCGTCAAACCGACCTCGTCGGCCACATCGCGCAGCGACAGTGTCTCGCAGTGCCGCCGGTCGATGACGGCGAACACGTCGGCCAGCACCGGCTCACCGCTGCGCCTCAGGTCCCCGACCACGTCACCGGCCAGTCGCGCGAGATCAATCAGCAGCAGTGTGAGGTGCGCCAGCGCCGCCTGCTGGTAACCGTCTTGCCGTCCGGTGAGCTCAGCCTCGATCGACCGGATCGAGGAGTCCCACTGCGATTGAAGGGTTTTCGGCATGTCAAGGCGCAGCAGCCCGCCGGACTGACCGTGCAGAAAAGGAAACAGCAGCGGATGCGTCCGCCACGTCGGCCATGGCGATCGCCCATCCTCACCTAACGCGGCGGGGTCGAAGAGCACGCCGACGCCGCCGTCGATGTCGCTGAGCTGTACCGGGTCCAGCACCTCACCGGCGGCCACCACGTACACCGCTGCCGCCGCGGGGAGATACCAGAGCGCTGGGAAATCGTGAATATGCCGACCCAGGCCGCGTACTTGGTCGCCGTGCCGGATCACCGAGATCGGCGGCGTATGCGGATCGGTCCGGTACTGGTAGACCGGCACGCCGCCGCGGTGGCGGATCAGGCGGGTGGGCGTGTAGGTCGGACCTGGCATTGCACCAAAGATAGTCCTAGTTTGTCCGAAGATCGCTCAAATATGCTTGAGAATATTGACTGATGATGGTCAGTATGATCGAAAATAATCTCTATTCGCTCTTCCACCACAGTAATCGGCACGACTACATGCCCGCGGCCCAGCATGACGCCTTGCTGCCCGCATATGACTTGCTGTCCCGCGCGCTCGGTCTCCCCAAGGTCCACCGGTCGTTGATCGCCCAAGCCGAACTCGTCGATGGTCACCGTGTCCTGGAAATCGGTAGCGGCACCGGGAGTCTGACCATTCGCGCTAAGCGTTCGCATCCCGGAATCGACCTGATCGGGGTCGATCCCGACCCGTTGGCGTTGAGCCGCGCGCAGCGAAAGTTACACGGCATGACCGGAATTCGCTTCGATCACGGCTACGCCCAGAAATTGCCGTACGCCGATGCAGAATTCGACCGGGTGCTGTCGTCGATGATGCTGCACCACCTGGATAGCGGTGCCAAGAAGGCTGCGGCGGCAGAAGTCTTTCGGGTGCTGCGACCCGGTGGCAGGTTGCATGTCGTTGACGTCGATGCCGACGTGGCCGAGCACGACGGTCGGTTGGCCCGCTTCTTCGCCCGCCGCCGGCACGCCGCAGCACATTTCGGCGACTCGATTCCGCAACTGTTGAGCGAAGCCGGATTCGACTGCGCCGCGGTGGCCACCCGACGGCAGCCCGTCATCGGGCGTCTGATCTTCTATCGCGCCACCCGCCCGGCTTAACGCTGGTCGAAGGCCACCTTGACCGCACCACTGTCACCCTGGTTCGCGATGGCCAGAAACGCGTCCCGCCAGTGCTCGAGCGGGAAGGTGTGCGTCAACATGGGACGCAGGTCGATGTGGCCGTCGGCCACCAGGTCGAGGTAGTGCGCGATCGCGTGCTGGCGATGCCCGTCGACTTCCTCGACGCCGAATGCATTGCTGCCGACCCAGTTGATTTCCTTGAAGTACAACGGGCTCCACTCCCACCGGCCGGGGGCGTGCACGCCGGCCTTCACCAGCGTGCCGCGGGCGGCCAGGACCCGGACGCCGACCTCAAACGTCTCCGGCTTCCCGACGGTGTCGTAGACAACGTCGATCGCGCCCGGGTACGCCATCGGCAGCCCTTGCAGCGGCTGCCACAACCGGCCGCCGCCCCAGGCCACGAGTTCTTCGATGACGGCCAGCCGCGGCTCGTGCGCCAGCACGATCGAGGCGCCGAATCGGCGGGCCAGCTCGGCCTGGGTGTCGAACCGGGCCACCACCGCGACGGCCACGTCCGGATAGAGCGCCCGCAGGATCGCCAACGCGCACAATCCCAATGACCCGGCGCCGTAGACCAGGACCCGGCCTGAGCGCGGCGGCGGATGGCGGGTGATGGCGTGCAGCGACACCGAAAACGGGTCGGCGAAGACCGCCAACTCGTCGGGCAACGAATCGGGCACCGGGAACAACATGCTGTCGTGGGCCGGCATCAACTCGGCGTAGCCGCCGGTCACATCGGCCGAGACGCCGGTGTGGATCCCCGGTTTGATGTCGCCGTCACAGAAGCTCCAGCACAGGCTGTAGTCCCCGTTTTGACAGGCCGGGCAGGGCGGTTCGATGCCGCGCGGCCCGCAGGACAGCCACGGGTTGAGCACCACCCGCTGGCCCACCTCGAGACCGCGCGCCTTCGGTCCCAACTGCACGACGTCGGCGACCACCTCGTGGCCCATGACTTGCGGGAACGAACAGAAGGCGGCCATTGCGTTGTCGCCGTCGCCCTCGCCGAAGTCCAGCAGGATCTGCTTGGAGTCCGAGCCGCAGATGCCGGTCAGGCGAGGTCGAGTGATGACCCAATCATCGTGCAGCAGAGTGGGATCCGGTACCTGGCGCAGTGCGACGGGGCTGTGCGTCAGTGCGTCGTCGGGTCCGTCCAATGGCTCCGGCCGGACACCGAAGACCAGCGCCTTCATCGAGGTGCCATAGCGGCCGCGCCGGCTATGTAGGCGTCGATGTCGGCGTTCTTGGCGTCGACGACCGGTTGCATGTCCGGCAGGTAATGCTCGAAACGGTCCCCGCCCAGCGCCGCGATGATGCCGTCCGCGACGTCCTCGGCCGGCACCTTGGGTCCTTGGTAGAGCGGTTCCTCGCTGCCGGGCTGATCCCAGATCTCGGTGTCGACCGGCCCGGGTTCGATCAACTTGACCGAAACGCCGGTGCCGTGCAGGTCGACGGCCATTGATTCACTCCACCCGCACAGCGCGAATTTGCTTGCACAGTATGCGGTTTCGTGAACGATGCCCAGCCGTCCACCAACGCTGGACACGTTGACAACGACGCCGTGCCCGCGCTGGAGCATCCGGGGCAGAATCGCCAACGTCAGCCGCATCGGGGCGAAGAAGTTGACCCGCATGACCGCCTCGACGTCGGCCGGATCCAGCGCCTCGACCACCCGCCGCTTCGGTGTCGCGGCATTATTGACCAACACGTCGATGCCACCCAGGTCGTCCCAGGCGCGCAACCCGAACCGGTCGAGCGCGGCGGTATCGCCCAGATCGGCCACCCACATCGTCGACTCCGGCGAGGTTCGGCGGCAGTCAGCCAGCACCTCCGCCAAACGCTCCGATCGGCGGGCGACCAACCCCACCACCGCGCCGTGGCCGGCCAGCCGCCGGGCCAGCGCGGCCCCGATACCCGACGACGCCCCGGTGATCAGCACCCGCTTGCCCGCCGCTTCGAACGCCATGGTTACAGCGTTGCGGGAATGATTCGGCTTGACATGGGTTTCAGCAATATGCCTGTACAAGGGGCCAATTGAGTGCATGGTAGGCTCGTTATATTGGCTAAGTAATCACACAGTTTGCTGCAGGGGGAGCGATGGCACGCACCGACGACGACACCTGGGACCTCGCATCGAGCGTCGGCGCAACCGCCACGATGGTCGCCGCAGCCCGCGCCATGGCCAGCAAGGCCGAACAGCCACTGATCAACGACCCTTATGCGGAGCCGTTGGTTCGCGCGGTGGGATTGGACCTCTTCACGCGGCTGGCCACCGGTGAGCTGAACCCCGCCGACCTCGAGGATGACGGCGACGGCGCCCCGGGCGTGCAACGGATGACCGACAACATGGCGGTCCGCACCAAGTTCTTCGACGAGTTCTTCCTCGACGCGACCAACGCCGGCATCAGGCAGGCGGTGATCCTGGCGTCGGGGCTGGACGCACGCGCGTACCGGCTGCCCTGGCCCGACGGCACCACGGTGTACGAGATCGACCAACAGCAGGTCATCGA